>JAHFAI010000059.1 GCA_023250635.1 Deltaproteobacteria bacterium
AGGGAGTGAGAACTCCAGGGAACAGTCTGCTCCTGACTCGCCCAGACTAAAAAAAGATGTTTCTTCACCGCACAAAAAAAGAAGCCGAACAATTCCTGCAGCTACCCGCCGAGAAGTACAGAAACGCGCTGATTTTCAGTGCGAATACCGTAGTAGTGAGAACAAGCGCTGTACCCAGAAGACCTTTCTCCATATAGATCATATTACCTCGTTCGCTAAAGATGGTTCCCACGAGAGCGCTAACTTACAAGTGTACTGCCAGGCTCATAATCACTTAAAGGGGGCATTGGAGTTCGGCTTACCGTGGAAGGGCGGGGAGTCTTGAGAAATGGCGAGAGCAAGAACTCGTGCAATTCAGCTGCTGACAATTGCCGCGTATTTTATACGGGCGTACGAATAGTAACGCCAAGTAAGAAAGAAATATTATTCTGATAAAGTGGGAGATTAGTTGTGCCCAGAGAACCGCTAAGCTCAGCCGCAGGATCAAAACTCCAAACAAAATTCAGAGAGAAAGGTTGGGGGTCAAAAATTGAGCGGGTAAGCTGACGATTACTCGAGAAATCGAGCAGAGAAAGTCCTACATTAAGCCAGAGAGTAGGGTTAATCTGGCGACCCCCCAGCAAACTGGTCGTTGCTTGGATATTGTCTTGAGCAGAGGTGAAATGATAGCGTAAGAGTTGGGTGGTAAAGAGATACCAGGGACCTTGTTTAAAGCGATGGGTCAGCGTACCGGCAAGCACAAGGGCATTGGGGTTAAACTCCCTTTGCGGCCATAAAGCTTGCACCCAGGAGGCCGAGAGCAGGGAACTCCACGGACCAAGATCCAGCGCTTGGTAGAGCAGCGAGGCAGCAAGATTCTGCTGCGCCGCAAGATCCTGGCTCTCACCATGCGTAAACGTACCACTGAGCTGGAGGCGATCATTGAGAGGATAGGCACTCGTCAGTGCTAAGATGCTGGGTCGATATCCTAAGGCAGTGCCACTGCGAAGATTAAAGGACCAGTACCCCTTGGGTAAGATGCTCGGGCGTTCAGCCAAGGGAAGCTCTGCCGAGTAAGGGTTTGACGTGCTGCTGGCAGCCCTAGTGGCTGTGGTGGTGGTGGTGGCAGCAATGGTGGCAGCGGTTTTCGCGGCACTCACTTCAACCGCAAAGGTGAAAAGTGCACAACAGAACGGCAGATAAATCTTCATCGTTAACTCCTTGGTCGTTGCGTATCGCCTGCTTGCAAATATGCCCATCGGGTATATATTTCTTCTACTGTACTGAGTAAAAGTGCCTTAAACAAGGCCCAAAGGATCACTAAATGAATACCACCACCTGCACGTATCATCATGGCAGCACACTGCTCGAAGCCTATATCGCCTACCCCGAAGAAAGCCACGGCCCCAAGCCCCTGGTTTTTGTTTGTCATGCCTTTCAGGGTCGCGATGGCTTTGCCTGTGCTAAGGCTGAGGAATTAGCAACACTTGGCTATGTGGGTTTTGCCCTGGACCTCTATGGCAAGGGCGTTTTGGGGAGGACAAATAGCGAAAGCAACGCACTGATGACGCCCTTTATGAAAGATAGGATGTTCTTACGAGAACGCCTGGCAGCGGCGATTACCGCAGCTTGCGCTCTACCAGGGGTTGATCCACAACAGTTAGCAGTTATCGGCTTTTGTTTTGGTGGTTTGTGTGCTTTGGACATGGCACGAAATTTCGTTGAAATCAAAGGCGCCCTGAGTTTTCACGGTCTGTTAATGCCTCCCGCCACCAGTGAGCGTCTGCCGGCAATAAACGCTAAGGTGCTGGCCTTACATGGCTATAAGGATCCCCTGGTTCCCCCTGAGCAGCTAGCGCTTTTTGCTGACGAGATGGATAGCTACCAAGCAGATTGGCAGCTGCATGTATATGGGCAGGCCCTCCATGCCTTTACCCGCCCGGGAGCCAATGATCCTGGTTTTGGCACCGTGTATAATCAGCGTGCTGACCAACGTTCCCGCGGCAGTATGCTTGATTTTCTACAGGAGTGTTTTGGCATCTAATTTCTTGCTCAACACGAAAAATCTCGTAAAAATCCTCTATTTAATTCGGCTCTTATTAAAATTTGGTCAATTCTAATCTCCGCCTACCGACCCTTAGAGCGTCTCGACGCTACAAAACTCTGAGCAGGTAGGTGCGATAATGCGGTGGAAAAAACTCTTCAAGCAGGTACAAAAAGGCACCTGCTTAATGGTGCTGCTGGGACCTACCCTTATGGCTGGTCCCCTCGATAAATCAGCTATAAGGGGCATCTATGTGAGTGATGAGACCATGCATCAGCATCACCACGTATTGCTTGAGCCTATGTTGACTCGCGCGAAAGAAGTGGGAATCAACCTCTTAGTGGTCGACCTCAATCGGGTGAGTCCTCTCTATGCAAAAAATCTCGAACTACTAAAAGGATTCGGCATTCCTTTTATTGTCCGCATCGCCATTTTTCCTGGTGGAGCACAACCAAACGCTATTCGTGGCGAAGGTGCTCACTGGCACAAAAAAATTAACTTAGTAGATGAGGCTGCCCGTCTCGGTGCTGGACAAATACAGCTTGATTACATTCGTTATGCAGCAAGTCAGGTACCCTCACCACACAATGTGGAGGATGTCCTCGAGGTAGTCAGAGCCTTCAAAGAACGAGCACTTCTCCATGCCCTGCCCCTGCAAGCTGCGGTGTTTGGAGTGACCAGTTTTAAACCGGTAACTTCGATTGGTCAAAACCTGCCTTTGTTTGCCGAGGTTGTTGATGCAATCTGCCCGATGGTCTATCCCTCCCATTACGAGCCCTATGTAGAGCACTCCAAGCATCCCTATCAGACCATAGCGACCTCTCTGGCTGCTCTTCGCGAGCAGTTTGGCAATCAAGCGCTCAAGTTTAAACTTGTTCCTTATATTGAAGCTTATAATTATCGCTATTATCTTGGCAGCGAACAACGCCGCAAATACATTGCGGCTGAAATTCAAGCAACGCAGGACCAAAACAGCGATGGTTTTATAGTGTGGAGTGCCAACAACCGCTACTCATACTTATTTGATGTTTTAGCAAAGAGTGACCGTTACTTTAGCGAAGAGAACAAAAAAATAGTTATGGTACGCGAAGATAAACCGGGCGAGAAAAAAATTGCTGCGGAAGAAAGAGCTGCCACGCCTGATACTGATTTACTCCCTACCGCTGCAACGGTGCAACCAGCTGAAGTGATACCAGCACCAACTCCCGAGGTGGCACAACCAGCTGAAGTGATACCAGCACCAATTCCCGAGGTAGCACCTCCTTCTTCCCCGTCATCCTCGAGCTCCCCGTCATCCTGAGCGCAGCGAAGGACCTCCCATATACCTTCATCATTGTGGATTTCGCTCCTCGCCACCCCCAGCATGGTAGCCCCTCGTTCTGCACTTGTGGAAAGCATCTGAAAGAAATTTTCTTCCCCGCAGCAGCTTCTCTCCCCTCGTGCCTCCAGCATGGCAAGGCCCGTGAAAACCGGCAAGAGTGTTAAATTACCTAAGTAAAGTTTTTGAGGGGGTCTGGGGGAACTTTGTTCACAAAGTTCCCCCAGTTTATGCTGAGTAGTTACGCCGAGCCTAGCTTTTTTCCCATAATGAGCGGTAATAAAACGGTGCGAAACCTAATTTAATCAGGGTATTATTCGAATAAGCAATACGGTCACAGCGGGCGTAGAGAGCTGCTAGGCCGAGCTTAGCACAATAGCAGATGAGGTAGGCAACCAAGGCAGAAAAAAGCCCTCGTTGCGTGTAACGAGCTGCACAGGCTCCCTCGGAAAGATACGCATATGGTCCGACAATTCCTAGAGTAAGAATCGCCGCTAACTGCTCATCATAGTAAAGGCCGAAAAACTGTAATGACAAATTGGGATCTAGAGTGAGCTGACTGCGAATTTTAGTTATAAAAGCAGCAGCCATAGCAGGAGAAAGGTTGTTCTGCTCTTGGTTAATCAGGAGAAAGTCTTCTAAACCCTCTGACCAGGGATCAATCTCGCGGATGTAAAGTAAATCCTGATCAAGCTTACCGTAGCTTTTCCAGGCTTTTATTTCATGCTGACGCCTCAAGCGAAATTCATAGCAATATTCATCCTCCTCGGGGAGCAGCTGATAGCCGCGTTCAGCTAGCCCCCGCCCAAAATGAGATTCTTGACCGGCATTACTATAGATTCGTGAAGGAAGTTGGCGCGCGGCAAAGAAAGCCTCTATTTCTTCCAATGCAGACCAAGAAATTTCTTCGGGAATATGCGCTGAATTTAAATAGGGACGATTGCCTCCCTTGCAATAGGTAATTTGCCAGTCCCGATGTTCACGCAATTCGTCCCAATACATAAGAGACCAGAGGCGATTATCAGTAAAAATGCAACGTTTTACTTCATTTGTGCTCATACGTTGACCTCAGTTGCCAAACGCAGGCGATCGATTTTTCCCGATGAAGTTTTGGGTAACTCCTTATAGAAAACAAAACGCTGAGGAAGCATATAAGCCGGCAGATAGATGCGCAAGCTATCTATAAATAACTCGTCGGCTATCTCGCTTTGATTTTTTGTTGCATAACAGCACAACAGAATTTTTTCTTGCTCTTCCCGACTGAGTGCGAGCACACAAAACTCATCGATTCCCTCGATGCTGGCAAGTCGTGCTTCGATTTCGCCGAGCTCCACCCGATAGCCTTTGATTTTTACCATATGATCGCGTCTACCACGATAGTGGAGAAGGTTCTGACTATCACGAAAGCCATAGTCACCTGTACGCCAAAAATAAGCAGGATAGGCATGAAAAGGACTCAAGACCAAACAGCGGGCAGTTTGCTTATGATCCCCCCAATAGCCAAGGGTAACCGTATTGCCTCGACACCAAATCTCGCCCACTTCATCAGCCGCGCAGATTCGTGTCTGATCATCGCTCACCACCAGAATTTCGCTGCCCTCAACCACTCGTCCGAGGGGAATCGAGCCCCACTCACGCTTGAGGTTTTCCACCCAAAAACAGCTGATAATATTCGTTTCCGTCGGTCCATAAATATTGGCAATCCTCACCCCTGCTAGGTCTTTCATCAAATCGGCGAGTTGCGGTAGAGGAAAGGGCTCTCCTGCATACATGATGGTTCGTAAAGCGCTGGGGCGATGGCCAAGACCTCCGTGGTTTCGTAAGGCAATTAACGTCGAAGGGGTCGTATAGAGCAGGCTGGCCCGTTCTCGTTCCAGCAAAGCTACATAATCACGATGACGAGCTTCGCGGTTGCGGGTTCTGTGCCAATCAAAGCAAATCAGCGTGGCCCCCACTCCTAGGGTATTGAAAATGTCAAAAACCGAGAGATCAAATTTTAGGGGAGCTCGGGCCATTACCCGGTCAGCCGAGGTCAGCTTAAACTCGGCCTGCATCCACTGGACAAAGGTCCAGGCATTAAGATGGCTCAGCATAATCCCCTTGGGAATCCCCGTCGATCCTGAACTATGGAGCACGTAGGCCAAATCGTTGGGCACTTGCTTGCTTTGAGGGGGAAAGGCCCGAGGGGAGGACTCGGCGTAAAAAGCAGAGAAACAGATCACCTTTTTGCTAGCCAGTAATTCCTGAGGATAGGGATCATCACCAAAAACAATAATGGTTTTAATCGGTGCCAGAGTTAGCAGAGGAGCAAAGCGCTCCACAAGGATGCTTTCGACCAGCAGTACCTCAAGGGTGCAGTTCTCAACAATCGAGCTAAGCCGTGCACAGCTGGATTGCTCATCCAGAGGAACATAGGCCGAACCACGCAATAAAATGCCGAGGACACCGGCAATACTATACTGATGAACAGCGGAGAGAATACCCACCAAAGGAGCTGAACTGAGCAGCGGACCATGACAGAGATTTAAAATATCGGTAAAGGCTAGGGCCATCTGCCCCAACTGATAATAACTGGTCGTCTCGCCATTTTCGTGACGAATAGCGCTGCGCTGAGCATGCTCCTTGATCGCCTGGACGATTCCTTCATGAAGGAGAAGTGACGTAGCTCCCATATAAATACACCTCGCATTAGGAGGAAAGCACTTCGACAAAATTGACGCCATTGCCAAAGCGTTTAAATGCTGGACATAAAGGCAGCTGATTTTTTAATGATCTCTTCTTTTGATTGATTTGCTGAATAATCGGTTGGATAAGTTGCGGAGAATCATAATAAACGTGGGAAAAATATTCTTCCATAACTTTCTGGGCTGCTAATTTTGGGCTCCATCCTGAATTCACCACCACATCTCCTGGGCTGAGTAGGGAGTTGAGCTGGTCAATGGGATCGTGGAGGTAAAACAGTACATTAAACCATAAGACATATAAACAGGGTCCCGAACCCCATGAATGGCGTCGCAGATTCTCAAATCGCTGATTTAGAATAAACGTTTTGGGGGCTAATTCTCCGCTTATCTGGTAGTAGGGGTCAACCCCCACATAAACCAAATCACCCCTGTAGTGACGCACCAACTCTCGATAGGCAAGGGGGCCAGAACCGATTACCACTACTGTTTTTATAGCAGGAGACTCGCTGAGAATGCGCTTAAGAATACCCGCTTCATGATGCAAAAACGGCTCTGCTAAAGCTAAGGCATTACTCGTAAACATTCGGGTAAAAAACTCCGTCGCCGGCAGCAGCGGTCGCATGCGATTTTTCCCTTAAGTTCTACACGGGGTGATAATAAATCTGTGGATAACAAAACATCGTCTTCATAGCAAAGGATATTATCTAAGCGTGGGGGCAGCAGCGTGCACAAGACCATAAAGAACGATGCTCAAAGTCTAGACCCAAGGGGTACTTTATGGTAAGCATACCCATCGGATTTTGTATAGTACGCTTGTACCTTTGCTTTCACCTAAGGATGACGAGTGATGAAACGGGTTGTAATTAGTGGTCTAGGCGTTATTTCTCCTCTTGGTCTGACCCTGAAAGAAACATGGCCGAATGTACTCGCCGGCAATTCAGGGGTGACGCGAATTAGCTCCTTTGATCCCTCGCGCTTGCCGGTGCAAATCGCCGCTGAAGTCAAAGGCTTTAATCCCGAAACGGTGATGGACGCCAAAGAGGCTCGGCGAACTACCCGATTTATTCAATTGGCGGTAGCCGCAGCCAAGGAAGCACTGAGCGATGCGGGCATCGATACAGCTCGGGAGAGTGAGCGGATCGGCTGCAGTATCGGGGTGGGAATTGGTGCCATTGAATTTATTCACGATACCGTCGTTTCGTTAAGCAAGGATGGTCCTCGGCGCATAAGTCCCTTTTTTATTCCTTTTTCCATTACCAATATGGCTGCCGGGATGGTCGCCAATACTTTTAATCTCAAAGGCCCCAATCTTTGCTCGGCTACTGCCTGTGCGAGTGGCACCCATGCTATTGGTGAAGCTTTTTTGTTTATCAAAAACAATATGGCCGATATGATGGTCTGTGGTGGTAGCGAAAGCGCTATTTGTGAGGTTGCCGTTGGTGGCTTTGCCAATATGAAAGCACTCAGCCGTAACAATGAGCAACCTCAGCTGGCTTCTCGCCCTTTCGACCGCAATCGCGATGGTTTTGTGATGGGGGAAGGCTCAGGAATCTTGGTGCTCGAGGAATATGAACACGCTAAAGCCCGAGGAGCACATATTTATGCCGAATTGCTCGGTTTTGGCATGTCTGGTGATGCTTATCATATCTCTTCCCCTCCCCCCGAAGGCGAGGGGGCTCAGCGCTGCATGACTGCGGCCCTGCGCTCAGCCGGAGTGAATCCCGAGCAAATTGCCTATATCAATGCCCATGGGACCTCAACTCTGATCAATGATATTTATGAAAGTGAAGCCATCCTCAAGGTGTTTGGCAGTGCTGCTTCGCGACTGATGATTTCCTCAACAAAAGGAGTAACCGGCCATTGCCTCGGTGCGGCGGGAGGGATCGAGGCCGTGTTTTTGGCAAAAGCCATTGCCGCCAGTACGGTACCGCCCACGGCAAATCTTGAGGAAGTCGATCCTAAGTGTACCCTCGATTACGTTCCTCGCCATGCGCGAGCCCTAAAGATTAACTACGGAATGAGCAATTCCTTCGGCTTTGGAGGCACCAATGCTTCGCTCGTTATGTGCAACGTCTAGCGATAAAGAATTTACCATCGATCTTTACCAAAAGATGCTCCGCTATCGACTCTTTGAGGAACGGGTAAATTTAGCTTATACTAAACAAAAATTTTCTGGCTTTTGTCATCTGCATATTGGCCAAGAAGCGGTCTGTGCTGGCATCGGTGCTTGCTTGACCAAGGATGATTATGTCATCGCCTCGTATCGCTCCCATACTCAGGCCCTCAACAAGGGTATAAGCCCCGAGCAGGTATTTGCTGAGCTTTTTGGCAAGGCTAGCGGTTGTAGTGCTGGCAAAGGTGGCTCGATGCATATGTTTAGCCGGGAGCATCGTTTTATGGGCGGCCATGGCATTGTCGGCAGCCAGGTACCAATTGCTACAGGCATAGCATTTGCGATTCGCTACCGGCAGGAAAAATTGGTAGCCATCTGCTATCTTGGCGATGGAGCGATGAACCAGGGGCAGATTTACGAGGCCTTCAATATGGCTTCTCTGTGGAAGTTGCCGGTTATTTTTGTAATAGAAAACAACCAATATGGTATGGGGACTGACTACCATCGCGTAACCAGCGTTAGTGAGTTTACCAGTAGAGCTCCTGGGTTTAATCTCCCCTGGCGAGTAATAGATGGTATGAACGTACTTACCGTCTATCAAGAATTTTTACCGATTATCACCGAGGTTCGGGCGAAAATGCTGCCCTATTTAGTCGAAATGAAAACCTACCGATATCTCGGTCACTCGGTTTCTGATCCCGCAACCTATCGTAGCAAAGAAGAACTCAGCCATTATCGTCAAAATGATCCCCTCAGTCAAATGGCGGATTATCTTAAGGGCAAGGGCTTTGCCAGGGAGGATGAGTTCGAGCAGTGGGACAACGATATTCGCGCCGAGATAAATGCCGCCGAAGTGCGCGCTGAGGCCGCCGCTGCTCCCGATGAAGCCAGTGTTGATGAGCACGTATTTGTGGATTAAGGATTCGAGTATGAGCATTAAGACTTTTCGCGAAGCACTCAATGAAGCTATGGCCGAGGAGATGGCGCGCGATAATTCGGTATTTTTAATGGGCGAGGAAGTTGCCCAGTACGACGGCGCCTATAAGGTATCTAAAGGTTTACTGGCTAAATTTGGGGCTGAACGGGTTATTGACACCCCAATTTCAGAAGCTGGTTTTGCTGGTTTGGGTGTCGGTGCGGCCATGGCCGGGCTACGTCCCATCATTGAGATGATGACTTGGAACTTTGCTATTCAAGCCTTCGATCAGATCATCAATCATGCAGCAAAAATGTGCTATATGTCGGGGGGGCAGTTTAATATTCCCCTGGTGTTTCGGGGACCAAACGGTGCAGCCCATATGCTTGGTGCCCAACATTCTCAGAACCTCGATCCGCTTTTGGTCAATGTTCCAGGCTTAAAAATTGTTTCTGTATCCACTCCCGCTGATGGCAAAGGTCTGCTAAAATCAGCTATTCGTGATAATAATCCGGTGATTTTTTTTGAGAGTGAGATGATGTACGGCATGAAGGGTGAGGTCCCCGATGGAGAATATCTCATTCCCCTGGGCGTCGCTGATATTAAGCGTCCAGGAACCGAGGTGACTCTGCTTACCTGGGGGAAAATCACTCATCTGGCATTGCGGGCTGCAAATCAATTAGCCAACGATGAGAATATCGACGTAGAAGTAATCGATCTACGCTCCTTGGTTCCCCTCGATGAGGCGCTTATTTATGCCTCAGTACGCAAAACCCATCGGGTAGTAATCGTAGAAGAAAACTGGCCTTATGCCTCGGTGGGTTCCCATCTTGCCGAACGTATTCAATGGCACTGTTTTGATGATCTTGATGCCCCTATTGCCAAAATTTCGCAACGAGCGGTACCGATACCCTATGCCGATAACCTGGAGCATGCTGCTCTTCCCCAGGTGGAGCAGGTAATTGCCGCAGTTAAGGCTGTTTGTTATCGCTGATCAAGGAGTACTGACGTTATGGCCGAACTAATTACCATGCCCAAGTTAAGCGATACCATGGAAGAAGGTGCGATTAGCGAATGGCTTAAAAAAGAAGGCGAGCAGGTCAAAAGCGGCGATGCCTTAGTTTCTATAGAAACTGACAAAGCTACCATCGAATATGCAAGCCCTGAAGCTGGGGTGCTGCTTAAAATTATCGTGGCTGCGGGAGCTGCCGCCCCCATTCAAGCGCCTATTGCCATAATTGGTAAAAAAGGCGAGGACTATACAGCCTTACTTACCGTTCACGACAAAAAGAGGAGCGCGCCAGCAACGCACAAAGCAGGCGCTATGGAAACGACAAGCCCTCCGCTCTCAACTCCGTTGCCTGCTGCCAGCGAAGATTCGCGTCGTTTGCGCGCCTCACCCTTGGCTCGTAAAATGGCTAAAGCCGAGGGATTTGACCTCAGGCAGCTAACGGGCTCAGGTCCCCACGGACGCATCGTCAGACAAGATGTAGACGCCGCCCTGCACGCAGGCTCTACCCAGGGGGGATCGAGCTTAGTCGCAAGGGCTGAAGACCAACGAATTCCCGTTACGATGATGCGCAAGACCATCGCTAAACGCTTGGTGCAAAGTAAAAATGAGGCGCCGCATTACTATCTCAAAGTCTCGGCTAATGTGGAGCAACTGCTCACCTGGCGTCAATACCTTAATGGGGCTAAGGGCGTTGCTGAGGGAACTTTGGCAAAAGTCAGCATTAACGATATACTTCTCTATTTAACTGCGCGTGTCTTGCGCTTGCATCCCGAAATCAATGCTTCTTGGTTGGGTGACACTATCGTTCAGCATGGCAAAATTAATCTTGCTATGGCGGTAGCCCTACCCCAAGGCTTGATTAGCCCGGTGCTCAATGAAGTTGATCGCCTTGCTCTACGAGAAATCGCCACGCTTAGCCGCCTATTGGTTAAAAAAGCTGAGGAGGGGCGCTTATTGCCCCAGGACTATCAGGAAGGGACCTTTACGATTTCTAACCTCGGGATGACGGTGGTTGAGGATTTTACCGCTATTATTAATCCTCCTCAGGCAGCGATATTAGCCGTGGGCAAGATCCGCGATGAAGTGGTGGTGGGGGCGCGGGGTGATTTCAGAGCTCAAAAACGTCTCTCGCTCACCCTCTCCTGTGATCACCGCGTGATTGATGGGATGATGGGGGCGCAGTTTTTGAATACTCTGGTCTCATATTTAGAAAATCCTTTGTTGCTCCTCGCCTAAAATCTCGGGAACTTTTATTAATACTTGGTAGTCCCAAGCAGGCGTCTCGCCCTCAGCAGGGTAATGCCGCCCATGGATTTTTTCCCAGGGGTACTGGGTATAGGGGGGGAAAAAAACCTCGGCTTTGCCACTATATGCCACCGTCGACAAATAGAGGCGATGAGCATAAGGAAGCGCCAGCTTAAAAATCTCCCCCCCACCGATTACCATTAATTCTTGTTCACCGCTTTCGCGTGCCAGACGTAGAGCCAAATCCCAACTACTCACGACAATGACCCCTGGGATATCAGCCATCCCCTGACGCGAAAGCACCAGGGTGGTGCGCCCCGGTAGAGCTCGCCCGATAGAGGTAAAGGTCTTGCGACCCATCAGCATGAAATGCCCCAAGGTAAGCGCTTTAAAGTTTTTAAGATCAGCAGGAATATGCCAGAGCAGGCGATTATCTAAACCGATTTCTCGTGTGGGACCAATGGCGGCAAGCAAGGAAATTTCCATCGCGGGACCTCTCGTCTCTGGTTATACTGCTACAGGCGCCTTAATCCCCGGATGAGGATCGTAGCCCTCCAAGACAAAATCTTCGAGCTGATACTCAAAAATAGATGCTGGCTTACGCTTAATGACCAGCCGCGGCAAGGGCCGGGGCTCTCGGCTGCGTTGCAGCAATACCTGCTCGTGATGATTCGCATACAGATGCGCATCACCAATGGTATGGATATATTCACCCACTGCTAAGCCGCACTGCGCTGCGACCATATGAGTTAGCAGGGCATACTGAGCAATATTGTACGGCTGACCTAGGAAAATATCGTTAGAACGTTGATACAGTTGACAGGATAAAGCCCCGTCAAGCACATAAAATTGAAAAAGCGCATGACAGGGTGAGAGCGCCATTTTTCCCCGTGCGACGTTTTCCTGAGGACTGTAGCGTTCATCAGGCAAATCAGCGGGATTCCACGCACTCACCAGCAATCGTCGCGAACTAGGATTCCTCTTAATTTGGGCAATGACCTCGCTGATCTGATCGATCACCGTGCCCTCGGGACTTTGCCAGGAACGCCATTGCTTGCCATAGATCGGTCCCAGAGCACCATCAGCAGTGGCCCATTCATTCCAAATAGTAACCCCGAGTTCTTTGAGGGGCTTGATATTGGTTTCGCCCCGCAAAAACCATAACAGTTCGCAGACGATATTACGAAACGAGACTTTTTTGGTAGTTACCAGGGGAAAACCTGCACTTAACGCAAAACGCATTTGGTAGCCAAAAATTGAGACGGTGCCTACGCCGGTGCGATCGGCTTTTTTGCTACCTTGCTGTAAGGTATAATCGAGCAATTCAAGATATTGCTTCACTGCTTGGTCCTCCACTTTAAAGCTCTACAGGGACAACAGGTTTTTTCCGCTCTTGCCAAGACTCGGGCCCCCAGGGTATAGAGAAAGCCTCGG
This sequence comes from Deltaproteobacteria bacterium, assembly GCA_023250635.1. Lineage (GTDB taxonomy): Bacteria > Bdellovibrionota_B > Oligoflexia > Oligoflexales > Bog-1112 > JAHFAI01. The sequence goes on from JAHFAI010000059.1 coordinate 12,746, forward strand.
CATTCAACCCAAAGGTTTGTGATGATCAGCGAAACGGCAAACACCCCCATAGCCACCTGCTATCTTCTGATTAAAGAACGAATTGCTCAGGCCTTGAAGGGCTCTCCTCGTGGCGGGGGCGCTCTTCGTATAATAGCGGTAAGCAAGAGCCGTTCTATAGCAAACATAGAGGAACTTTACCAGGGCGGCCAGCGAGAATTTGCAGAAAACTATGAAAACGAACTACAGAGCAAAGCCCTGCAGTTCGCGGGCCGAGGAATTACCTGGATCTTTATTGGGCGTCTACAGACCAATAAAATTAAACGGATTGTAGAATTTGCCGACGAAATTCAAAGCGTCGCTTCGCTGCGTCAGCTCACCTTTATTGACCGCTATGCCCAGGAATTCGGCAAGCAGAATTATCCTATATATCTCGAAGTAAATGCGGGAGACGAAGCGAGTAAGGGAGGCTTCAGGTTTGACGAGCTCTCCTCAATGGCAAGTCTGGTTGCTGATCGCTTCCCCGGATTATCGTTACAAGGGATCATGGCCATTCCCCCATTTTTTACTGCCGAGCAGCAGCAGGCACAGCAAAAACTCTACTGTCGTCTGCGCAAAGCGGCTGACGGTATAGGTCATGGTAAATTATCCCTAGGTATGTCCAGCGATTTTGAAGCGGCGATTGCTGCGGGCAGCGATTGTTTGCGCATTGGTACAGCACTCTTTCAAGGAAGGTGATTATATGTTAGCAAGTATTCTTTTTGGTCTCGCCAAGGTAACTGGTATCGTTCTTAATTTAGCAATGATCGCCATGTTTATGGCCATAATGGTCAATCTGCTTAATGCAGACCCTTACAATGCTTATGTACGAATGATTCGCTCCATAACCGAACCCTTATGTAGGCCCTTCCGCAAGCTGACTCGACGCTACGCGACTCCCCTGGATCTTTCCCAAATCATTGTTATCTTAATTATTATTTTTCTTATGGAAGTTATTCCCCGCTATCTTCTCTCCCTTGCCCAGCACTTGGAATCATCGCCGCTGAAATGAGCTGATGATTAAATCTAACTTGGTTTCAATGCGACCAAGACGTCCATCAAACTGGGTAAAACGATCAGCGTACTGCACCTGGCGGTTGATCACTTGCAAAAGGTTGCTTTCCAGTTGCCCAAGGCGCTGCTCTACGTGACCCAAACGAGTTCCGGTCTCCGTCATCATTGTGGTCAGAGCCACAATATCCGTCCGTAATGCCTGAACCTTAGTAAGATTATCGCTGGTCAAATGATACAAAGTAGTCAGCCATGCCATGCCGCCAAAAAGGATGGTTAATGCAGCCAACGGTGCCGACCACCGCTGGAGCAGTTTCAGCAGATGGGAACACTGCTCTTTTTGGTCAGAGGAGGTATTTTTAGTCATACTGTTCTCATAGAGTTCCATGTTGATGGTTTTCCTATAGTCCAAACTATTTAAGCTGTTTGTATCGCAGAAATAACAATGGTTAAAGTGACATCTTCAGGGAATTCAGCGAGCTTATCTATTTGACGGTTTGCCGATCTGATGATATTTACTAGAGTCCTGTTATCTAGCAAAAAAACCCTTCTCTTACCTCTGACCCGGTGAAGATTTCCATGCACAAGCCCTCCAAGATTTTTATTATCGACGTTATGGCCATGGCCTTTCGTACCTACCACGCCTTTGCTCATCGCCCCCTGCTAACCAGCCAGGGTTTACCTACCTCAGCGGTTTTTGGCAGTGCAAGTTTTTTGCTCAAACTGCTCAGCGATGAAAAACCTGATTTTATGGTGATGGTCAGCGATAGCAAAGAAAAGAATTTTCGCCATATTCTTTATAGCGACTACAAGGCAAATCGCCAAGAGATGCCTGCTGATTTAGCTGTGCAAATCCCCTATCTCTTCGAGCTTTTTGAACGGATGGGGATTCCCCTGATCCGTCAAGCAGGTTTTGAAGCCGATGATTTGATCGGCTCCCTCGTGCAGACCTACAGTACGCCTGAGCAGCACTGCTATATCGTTTCGGGAGACAAGGACTTTTACCAGCTGATTAATGAGCATACCTTCCTCTATTCACCCAAAAAAGGCGGTACCCACCTCTTGATAAGTGAACGAGAAGTCGGTGAACGCTTCCACTGTAAACCGAGTCAGGTTCGCGATATTTTAGCCCTATGGGGTGATGGGGTCGACAATGTCCCAGGAGTTCCCGGCATCGGTGAAAAAACGGCAATTAAATTGATCGAGCAATTTGCTTCCATTGACCAGTTGCTGGTTGAGCTCCCGAGCATCAGTAACAAACGGATGCGCGAAGCTATCGACCACAACCGTGAACGCCTCGCCCTAGCTCGCCAATTAGTAACCATCAAAACCGATATTGCCATCGAGCTAAGCCGGGAGAGGATGGCAGTAGATTACGGAGCGCTGGTCGCCCGCCCAGAACTCTATGATTTTTGTAAAGAGCTGGAGTTTTCTTCGTTATGCGAGCGTCTGCTTAAAGCACGTTCAACCAAGAAGCAGCAACTCTCCAGTCGCCAAGGCTCTAACAATCCGCCTCCCCCCGGGGAGCTTGGTTTGAGCTGTGTAGAGGACGAGGCCTTGAGCGAAGACTCTCCCGCGACGGGCAACTATTCAGTACTGCGCGACCGCCAATCATTAAGCGAATTTATAGCCCGGGCCAGTGGCGCAGCGCTTATGGCTTTTGATACCGAAACCACCGGGCTCAATCCAGTAAGCGATATTCCTATCGGCATAAGTTTTGCTCTTAGCGTGGGAGAAGCTTGCTATTTGCCTCTGCAAAACCAGCACCTTGATGATCTCAGTGTCGCTGAAGCAGTCGCCCTTGTCCGTCCGCTTTTTGCGCTCCCTCTGCTCACTAAAATTGCTCATAACCTCAAGTTTGACCAACAAATGCTCGGCAATATTGGCATACAACTCGCCGGCGAAGTGGGCGATACCATGCTTGCTGCTTTTATCCATGATGCCAGCGAAGCAAGTTTTAGCCTTGACGAACTTTCGGCTAAATATAGCGCCATCAGAAAAATCCCCATCGCGACGCTTATTGGCAAAAAACACGATATCCCCATGAGCGCAGTTCCCCTCGACCAACTCAGTGCTTACGCCTGTCAAGACGCCGATTGCTGTCTGCGCCTGTACCATTATTTTTTTTCCCGCCTCAGCGATCCCCAGCAAAAGGCTCTTTACCGCGATATTGAACTGCCGCTGGTGCCTATTTTGGCAGATATGGAAAAAACCGGTATCTTTGTGGATAGGGAGATTCTGGCAGGCATTTCACGCTTGTTAAACGAGGATCGCTGCCTCCTCGAAGAGGAGATCTACCAACTTGCGGGCGAGATTTTTAACATTAATTCTCCCAAGCAGCTGCAGACTATACTTTTTGAAAAACTAGCAATTCCCGAGCTTCTTGGGATCAAGCGACTTAAAAAAACTAAACATGGCTATTCCACCGATGTTTCGGTATTAGAAGCACTCGCCGCCCATCCTCTGCCCGAAAAAATTCTCACCTATCGCAGTGTCACCAAGCTGCAAAACACCTACGTTGAAGTGCTTCCCAAGCTGATCGATGGTCGTAGCGGCAGGGTTCATACCAGCTTTCACCAAACAGGAACGTCAACGGGGCGTTTGAGCTCGTCCAATCCTAATCTCCAAAACATCCCCATTCAAAGCGCCTACGGAAGAGAAATTCGCAAGGCTTTTCGCGGTCAACACCAACGCTTGATTGTTTCTGCAGATTATTCCCAGATCGAATTGCGAATACTAGCGCATATTGCTGACGACGAAAACTTGCGTCGGGCCTTTGCCGCTGATCAGGATATCCATACTCTTACTGCGGCGCAGCTTCTCCATAAAGATCCCGCTACCATCACCCACGGCGAGCGCAGTCAGGCCAAGGCCATCAACTATGGTGTCGTCTACGGCATGGGTCCACACCGCTTGGCGCAAGAGATCAAAGTTTCCCATGGTGAAGCTAAGAGATTTATCGACAATTACTTTGCCCATTTTCCCAAGATTGAAAATTACATTGCTGACTCAGTCGCCTTTGCTACAGAACATGGCTATAGCGAAACTATTTTGAAGCGCCGACGTCGTATTTTTGGTCTTGATGGCAGCCAGGGAAGCCTTGCCCAGGCAAGCGCACGCAATATCGCAATAAATGCTCCGATCCAAGGGTCTGCAGCTGATTTGATTAAACTGGCAATGAAGGACATCTACCGTGATTTACTCGATACGAAGCTTAGTGCTAAGTTGTTGCTGCAGGTCCACGATGAATTGGTATTCGAATGTCCTCCCCAGGAATGGGAAGAACTTCGCGGAATCGTTACCCGGCGTATGGAGCAGGCCTACCCGCTCTCCGTTCCCCTTAAGGTCAATATTGCAGCTGGCAAAAACTGGCTGGAGGCCCATTAGATGAGCAAAAATCTAGAAGGTAACGTCGCGGCTGGGGGAGAAGGTGATCAGCTCTTTGCTGAGGGCAAGGTGATGTCGCTTTTTGAGCACCTCAATGAACTGCGTTACCGCTTGATCATCTCCTTGGTGGCGATTATTCTCCTCTTTTGCGTCAATATGTTCTTTGCGAATGATATCTTGTTATTCCTCAAAAAACCCCTGGAGGAGGTTCTCCCTGGAGCGCGTTCAACCTTGCATTTTACCGGTCCTCTCGATGTCTTTTTAGTGGGGATGAAGGTGGCTTTTCTCACTGCTATCATCGCTGCCTCACCGGTCTGGCTTACCCAGTTTTGGAAATTTATCGAACCCGCTCTCTATAAGCGCGAACGCACCTTTATCATGCCGTTTATTGTGGCTTCAGTACTGTTGTTTCTCCTTGGCGTCAGTTTTTGCTTTTATATTATCCTCCCCCTAACCCTTAAGTTTCTTATTGGTATGGGCCAGGAGGTAGGGACAGCGATCATCACGATTACCGACTATATCTCTTTGTTGGTGGTTTTGATTTTCGGTTTTGGTATTGTTTTTGAGGCTCCCCTGGTGTTGGTGATGTTAGCCCTGCTTGGGGTGGTTGATGCCGAGCAACTGAGTAAAGCCCGTCGTCATGTGGTGGTGGGTATCCTCGTGGTTGCTGCCTTGCTAACCCCTCCGGATCCCCTTTCTCAGGTCGGCATGTCGATTCCCCTCTATGTGATGTTTGAGATTTCCATTATTATCATTCGCCTGCTCAAGAGGAAAAAACCATCGTGATGCACCGCCTTAGCTCAGGTATCCGTAGAGCTATATCCGTTTTTTCTCTTAGTTTTTGTGGTCAGAGCTTGTGGGCAGAGCAACCTCTAAGCCCCGCTAAGGAACTCTCACCCAGGGTCAAGGAGCGATTTTTTGTTTTTGGTCTCAGCGAAACACGCAATTCGTGGTACGGTAGCGATGGTTTTCGCTTGCTGGGCAGCTCGACCCAGCTATCTGCTGGCTACGGTAGTTTTTTCACTCGGGGCTTAATCTGGGGTCAAGCTGAGGCCGTGGTTGGGCCGATTCCCTTTGCGGGAGAATATGCCCAGCATTATGCCTTTCATGGTTTTTCTGCCAGTATCACGACTGCGCTGACCCTCGCGCCTGGGGAGCCTCGAGCATTCACCAAAAACGCTGGTCCGCGAGTTGGGGTAGCATATACTGCAATCAACGGGAAACCATTACTTGGCTCCGCCCAGGAGGAGAGCTCCCTAAGCGGTTTTTCATTAGAAGCAGGTTTTTTTTATAGCTGGCTGCAAGCGCCGCGCTTCCCCGGAAATACCCCAGAATTATTGCTTACCCGCCTCGACGGCGTACTGGTTTCCGTGGTGGGTTCTGCCCCCCTTTATCTTAGCTTCCAAGGTGGGCGCCTGCAGGGCAGTGCTCTACGCTTTGCCATCGATTTGTTAATAAGTCCGTAACTAGATTTTGCTGAAAAAGGGCCGCCTCCCGGCGCCCTTTTTCAGCAAAATCGTGTCCTGAGCCGCCGCGGCGAAGGATCTCTCGCGAGTTACCCGCGTATTTTTGCAACAAAGAAAC
>JAHFAI010000003.1:0-32414 GCA_023250635.1 Deltaproteobacteria bacterium
CGGGGGAATGTTAGGCCGCAGCAGAATGAAAACGGATGCAGGTACTTTGGCAGCTGGCTACGCGTCAGTCTTGGGATTCAATTTGCGGCAATTAACGAGATGTCGGATGGGGAAAATAAACAATGTTCCCCTTCACTGGATTTATCTCGACGCACAGCTCGTTTTTCGTCCTTCGCTCACCTCTTTGCAAGGGCAGGGGGCTTAGGTGGGGTCAAATTTTATCCGCTTCCAGCGGATGGAATTTGATGCCACCGTAAGCCTCCTGCCATGCTGGGGGTGGCGAGGAGCGAAATCCACAAGGCTGGTGATGGGCTTCTCCCTAGCTTTTGAAATTTTCTGGCAGCGACCGACAGGTTCGAGTTCAATAGCGGGGGTTCCCACATCCGCTTCTATTTTGTATCGCTGCTTAGTGCTGCAACGCTTTCGAATTATGAGACAACTCTATTATAAAGCAGTTATAGGAATCAATTGCTCCTTTGCTTTTGTCTACATTGGCGATTTGATATGTTCCTGCGCTAAGGACATTTTTGCAGCTGGGCAAGCTCAGCAAAATAATTCTTAAACAGAGGTACAAATTCTAACTTGCGAGAAACTCGCGGTGAAGTATTCATAAATTGCTCGACTACCGCACTGTTAAAGAAATGCTTTGCTAAGAAAATTTCCTCCTCCCCTAACAACAACATCTGGCTCTCTTTGCTTTCGGGTTGAATAATGACAAAGAAGATATAGGGTAATTTTTTTTCAGCTTTATAGGCTGCCAGAGCCTCGAGGAGTTCTTGCTTCCGAGCCAGAACCTGCTGCGGATAAATGGTTTCCACCACTCCCATACCAATAGCGGTACCATTAAAATCAAAAGTCTTAAAATCCTGCTCAACAATTTCTCGAGCGGTGAGGTGATCAATTGATGATTTTGCTTGGAATAGCGCTTGAGCAAAAGCACCAATATCGTCAACCCCCGCTAATTTACTAAGCACTATTACCGCTTCGCGATCCGCTTGGGTGGTGGTGGGTGATTTCAGAAATAGGGTATCAGAAATAATTCCTCCGAGGAGACCACCGGCAATCCCTTGGGGGATCTCTCGGCTGTTTTCGAGATAGAGGTTGGTGATGATGGTGCAGACGCTCCCCCAGCGCTTGATGGTTAGGTCGATGGGCTCTGCGGGGCCGGCATAGGCTGTTTGTATCGCATGATGGTCGATAATACCGACTATTTGCTGGGGATTAACTCCAGCCAAGAGTTGGGTTTTTTGGTTAAAATCCACGAGGTAGTATTTTTTGTCGGGGGTGTTTTCTATCAAGGCAGGAACAGGCAGGGAGAAACGCTGCAAAATATAGTCACTTTCGCTGTTAATTTTGCCCGCACGCGCTGCAATCCCCTGATAAAAATGGGCCATGGCAATCGCCCCAAAAATCGCGTCCGAATCGGGATTAAGATGCCCTAAAAAATAGACTTTATGAAAATCGCCAACCATTTCAAGAGTTTTTGGCAGCATCGCTGCCGAAGCAAATAAATTGCTACAAAACAGCTGCATGACGAAAGCAGCTACGCTCATGATTTTGTAAAGCATGTTGATCCTACCTATAGTATTTTGCTGGCTATAGGCTTATCGTGCGCAACTTTAAGTGAGAAAATCATAAGAAAACAGAAAAAAATTGTATAGTACTGAACAGTTAGCGAATTCCAGAAAGGCTGCCTTACCTATGTCGCAAATGATCTATAGACACCCGCCCGAAGGCTTTAATGCCAAATTCTCCGTTGCTGCTGCTTTTATTAAATGCGAGGACAAATTTCTTTTTGTGCGCAGCGTCCCCAAGAACTTCTATGGTAGTGCCTGGGGAATTCCCGGCGGCAAACTCGAGCCAGGAGAAACACCGCTAGCAGCCCTTATTCGTGAAATAGCCGAAGAGACTTCGCTCTCTCTCAAGAGCGAAAATGTAAAATTTATCTCCCAAGTTTATGTCGATTATCAGCAACAAGAAATCACTTTCACCTATCACATGTTTGAATACGTCTACCGTAAACGCCCCGAGATTATCCTTAATCCCCAGGAACATTTAGAGTACCGTTGGCTCAGCTTAGGAGAAGCACTGAAGCTGAATTTAATTCCCGGCGAAGCGGAATGTATCCAGGTGGCGTATGCGCAAACAAGCGGGGTAGCTGCTGAATGAAAAATTCCCTGCTCCTTAAAAACATCCTTAAAATTCTCCTTAGTGTTCATTTTTTCCAGGCGAGCCCTTCTTTTTCTGCAGCACATAGTGAGGATCAGCAAAGAGTTATATTCAAAACTAAAAAAGGCAAAGAAATACTCACTACCCTAGCAATAGCCAAGAAATTGCCGCTATTTTGCGCTGCTTTTTCCTCTTCGGAAGAGGAAGAAAATGGCGCGAATGTAGTCATCGAGGTACAATATATTGAATCAGCTACTGAGTTGAGAAAACTAATACATTGGCTTGAATCTGTTGAACAATACCCAGAAAAGAGTGTGCCATTGACCGCAGAGATGGTGATGTTTGCAAACTTGATGGGTATTAGCGAAAATCCCCGTATTTGGCCCCATTTTCTTGCCTTGTTGACCCCATTTTTACTGGATCCGCATAATGTCCTATTGCTTGAAAGAAACATTGGCCATGACCTCTATGCTGAAGTGGTCAATAAAGATCCTCTTAAAGCCTATCAATTTATGGGGGCAGTGGCCAAGGCTGAGCAAAGAAAAAAAATTCGAAAAGACAATCATGTGCGCGAGATTTTTGCTCGCGACAATCACCCTCTTCCCTTGAAAGTAGCGCTAATTCTTCTTAAAGAAGGTTTTCAAATCCTGCATAGCTACATTCTTGCCTCTGATGAAGAAGTGGAAATCTACTACCCAGAATTATCAGATTACCGGGACCATTTATCTCAAAGTACCTTAATCATTGATTTTGGCGATAAAACCTTGATTGCTACTCGCCCAGGTTTATGGACCCTACATATCAGCAAATTCTCGCCACGAGGAAACAACCTCACCAGGATTGAACCCTACTCCTTACCGCGTCATCGAGATCTTGCTGCAATTGACCTAAGTGGTTTAAAGAGCCTCACTAGTTTGGGGACTCATTTCCTCTATGGATGTTGGGGATTGACCTCGATTGATTTAAGTAGCTTAGTAAGTCTTACGGAATTAGAGGACTCCTTCCTCTATGATTGCAAAGGTCTTACCTCGATTAATCTTAATGGATTAACAAGTCTTACCAGAATTGGGGATTTTTTCCTCAATGGGTGCCATGGTCTTATCACCATTAACCTCCGTGCCTTAACAAATCTTACCAGCGTTGGGGACGGCTTCCTCCATAGTTGTCGAGGACTTACCTCGATAGATTTCCGAGGCTTAGAAAGTCTTAGCAGTGTTGGTGCCTGGTTTCTCGGCAATTGCAGTAACCTTATTTCCATTGACCTCAGTGCCTTAACAAAGCTCACCACGGTAAATGAGTTTTTTCTCAATAAGTGCATATCCCTCACTTACCTCGATTTACCTCGCACCTCTGCTCGCCTTCCTTGGGTTAAGGAATTGACTAAAAGTGAAGAAATTCGCATTACTTTTTATTAGAGTTGTCTCATAATTCAAAAGAATTGCAGCACTAAGCAGCGATATAAAAATTCCATAAACCAGCGCACATAGATGATCGGTATTTTTTTTAGCTCTAACGTTAAGTCGTTGTCAGTCTCAGCTCAGCTAGCAGTTTCTGGTCAGGGTCAGGGTCAGCTTCAGTTCAGCTGGCGGTTTCAGTGCTCAGTTTAAAGATGCCGGTTAAGGTATCGGTTGCGGGTCAGTAAACTGGTAACAGATCAGAGTACCTGACCCCCTAACTGAAAACACCGGGCTAAAATTTCCGCCCTAAAAGCTGTGTTAAGGAAACGGGGTATGCACTTGTGGGGCAAAGCTAAACTGTTGCCAACGAATAATTTTTTCAGCAACCGCATCAATCTTAGGAACCACTTGAAAAGTACGAGCTAAACAGAGAAACAATAATAAGCCTTTAAAATCTTCAGCACCAAGTTGATACGAGATACACTTCCAATAGTTACCTAGAGAAATTTCCTTACCAAAATCATCTCGAGGCACAACATCCTGCACATAAAATGCCGGATCGACCTGCATGCGGTTTTCGGCAATTTCTCCGGCTTGCATAAAACGTTGTTTCCAATCTCCCAAATTAGTACTGCGGGTTTGCCACAACGCATACACAAAGGGTAGATCCGTCATTTCCTTCCACAAACTGCCCAGATCCAATACCGCGTGAAAACTGCTACGACGAGCCAAGGCTTCATCACCAATAAGCAGTTCCACTGGCCGCAGCTGAGTCGCCAAGCTGCCTGCTTCACGGCGACGAATAAGCGAAGCGCCTTTTTCTCCAAACCATAAGCAATACAGTAAACGTGCAAAGGTCGCACTACTGGCAGAAGCACTGCTCACCAGAAGGGGGGGAATGCAGCGCAAAGGGAGCTCACTCCCCGTAGGCAGGTTCTTTTGCACATAGTGAGCAATGCTTCGTGCATCATCATTAAACAACACCCGCGCCTTACGAAACAAACTGCTCAGACGCTGACGCAAGGGACCAAGAGCCTTGAGAAAAGGCGCGTGCTCACGATGAAAGCCCAAGTAGACACTCTGCACGGGCCCCCGACTCACCACCCCCAGAGGGAAGGCCATTTCGTTTTCAGGGTTTGCTACCAGACAAATACTTGAACAGGGAGCAATATCAATGAGCCCTTCCTGCAACCAGTGATTAACCTGGGCAGGATGGCTGGTCTTAAAAACGACTTGTTCAGGAAACAAACGATTAAGCTCATGTTTAAAGGGCAGCAAGTTCCAATAGGGAATCCAGCCAACCACCAGAGGTTTTGCTTTTTCAAGTTGTAGAAGTTGACCAGCTAACAATCACTACCTCTTCACTTTGTTTCCTAATTCCTAAACTCGTAACTGGGCAAAGGCCTGCTCTGCAGCATCGAGGGTTGCCTGGAGATCTTCCTGACTATGCGCCAGCGAAACAAATCCCGCTTCGTAGGGCGAAGGTGCCAGATAAATTCCCTGATCAAGCATCAGATGAAAAAAGCGTGGATACCAGTGTACCGCAGTTTGTTGGGCTTCGGCATAACTTCGTACCTGCTCATGGGTAAAATAAAAGCCAAACATCCCCCCAGCAAAATCACTGCGCAGGGGAATATCATAGCGCGCGGCTAGGCGTTCAAGCCCACTGGTTAAGAAAGCAGCTTTTTGGTTAAGCTCTTCGTATACCCCGGGGGCCTTTAAGCGCTGTAAGGTTGCCAAGCCACAAGCCGTAGCCAGGGGATTGCCGGAGAGCGTTCCTGCCTGATACACCGGACCAAGGGGGGCAATCTTTGCCATTATTTCTTTACGGCCACCGTAGACCGCAAGCGGCAGCCCACCACCGATCACCTTAGCAAGGGTGGTTAGATCTGGTTTGATACCGGCAAGAGTCTGCCAACCACCGAAGGCCACCCGAAAACCCGTCATAACTTCGTCAAGAATCATTAAAGCCTGTTCTTGATCACAAAGCTCACGGATCAAGCCCAAAAAATCCACCTGGGGGCGGATAAATCCTACATTACCAGCGATTGGTTCAACGATGACCGCAGCTATTTTACCCCGATGTTGGGAGAAAATCCCTCTGAGAGCAACGCCGTCATTAAACTCAGCCACCAGAGTGTGCTCTACCACCTCACGAGGAACACCAGCACTGCTCGGCAGAGCGAGGGTGGCCACCCCTGAACCGGCCTTGGCCAACAAACCATCGCTATGGCCATGATAGTGGCCAGCAAACTTAATGACCAAATCCTTACCCGTATAACCCCGAGCCAGCCTAATAGCCGACATGCAGGCCTCGGTTCCTGAAGAAACAAAGCGCAGCATTTCCATAGAGGGAAGAGCAGCATTGATCTCAGCTGCCAGCAAGGTCTCACCTACGGTGGGAGCTCCAAAACTTAGCCCCTTAGCAGCAGCCGCGCAAACTACCGCAACAATATCATCAGGAGCATGGCCCAAAATAGCTGGGCCCCAGCTGCCAACATAGTCGATATATTCGTTACCATCCTCATCCCAAACCCTGCTGCCTTTACCACGAGCTATAAAGGGTGGTTCACCACCAACCGCAGAGAAAGAACGCACCGGCGAGCTAACCCCCCCAGGCATGTATCGTTTGGCAGCAGAAAAAAGCAGGGAAGATCGCTGGCGCTTCATTGGTTATATTCCTATTTTATCACAATATACCATCAAGATAAGGGAACTTCCCCTCAGGAAAAGACGAAGCACCATACGCCAAAGAAAGAAAAAAATCTAGGCGGAAGAAAATACACAAGTTTCTCGAGTCCCTTAGTAAACATCTACTCCACGCAGCTCGATCGCATGAATGAGCTGTTTCACCGCTTCATTGTGATCGAGGGTTTTTTCGCCGCGGAAGCAATACGCTTGAGCATAAAATTGCTTGACAATGCTCTCTACTGCTTTTTTGGTAATTTCTCCGCCAAACAATTGTTTTTCAAAGATCATCAATTGGGCCATAAAACCACCATTGGGACAAATAACTTTGCGGTAGCTTTGCACATGCTTAAGCGTTTCAAGCAAAGGCATTTCTTTGTACTGCATAAAATAAGCAATCACCATTGAAGCAGAACGCGAGCAGCCCATAGCACAATTTACTGCGACAACTCCATCATCCGCAAGCGCCTGAGCGATTGAATCAATCCCTTCAGAAAAATCTATCGCTTGTTCAGCAACATCCATCAATTTAATTTCTTTAACCGCGATATCATTTGGCGCGAGTATCTCGGTGAGTTTAACTTCCCCAGCAGCACAATTGACCACCATATGAATCTGCGGCTTAAGTTGGGTTAAAATTTCAGGCTGCATGCTTCTTTGCCCACCTAGGTAGATAATTCCCTCCTCATTGTGGCCATTGATAGCCCTTACAGGAATAGCATTGGGGAAGTCTCCTTGACGTAAGGGGAGAGATGCTAATAAATCAAAATTAGTGCTCGAGAAACCAACCGAAGCGTCAGCCGCAAGGTTCTGATTCGCCTCTGCAAAAGAAGCTTTCAAAAAGCTATCACTGAGCCGCAGTCTTGGATTGCTTTCAACATTCAAAAAAAATTTACGTTCTAGGTATGCTTGTTGCACTTCATCAGGACAAGTAAGCAAATAATTTCCGCTAAGATTAAGCTGCCTAAGGTTAGGCAAATTTTGCAGATTCGGCCACGTAGTAAGCTTATTATTATGGAGATCGATAACCAGAACAGATTCAGGAAAGCCACCAAAATCTCGTAAATTTGAATTTGCAACTTCGAGATGTTTAAGCCCGCTTAAATGACGGAGATCTGCTAGGGTACTAAGACCAGAACAGTTGTTAAGGTAGATTTCTTTTACGCTCTCCACCACTTCATTACTAACTAAAATTTCGGTGAGCTCATCCCCTTCGAAGGCCAAGTCGGAAAGTTCAAGAATTCCGTCCTTCATACAATCCGTAATCGCTTGGCAAATAAACACTTTGCTTTCTTCAGCACCAGTTCCACTCATCAGCTTGCCCTTCCCGTTCGCACCTAACTGAACAGATTCCTCCATCTCACGCAAATCGCTGCTCGATTCCGTTTTACTAGAGGCCGTCGATCTAAAGGATTCTTCGCCGTTATCTTTACTACTCGGAAGCGAGGCTACACTCTCTCTACGTAGGATTGAGCCTGGCCGTATCGATCCAGCTCTTTTCATCGATCCGAAGCGATTTACCACCTCGCAGATATCCCTCTCTTTTTCCCCGTCAATTACCAGAGACGTCTTTTTACCAGGGTAAACCACCTCTTCTTCGCCAAGCTCTTCACCAAATTCCCAAGCTATAGATTTTTTCCTTCCTCCTGACCTTTTGCTCATACTTTGTGCGGCATCATCTTCCGGTAGCTTAGGCAGTCCCGAGCTTGCTGACCCTGCAGGTACTACGGCGAGCTCCTGAAAAGATGGGGCTGGTTTTTTGTCAACAACCTCATCGGCTGCTTCTTTAGTACAAATAACCCCAGCAAATAACATGGGACAATTTAAAAGTATCATAGCGGTAAGCAGATAATTTTTCATGATTTTTCCTCAGAAAAATCCCTCTTGCGAATGGCCATAGGTTTTTTAAGCCTAAGCTACTTCCAGGGGGGATACATTTGTTCAGTGGATATAGAAAAATTCAGAGGGGAAGATCAAGACAATAATACCACAGAAGTATAACCGACTGTTTTTCATAGTTATTTTAGAAACGGTCTCATAAAAGCCCACGCAGCGCTCGTACTGATGAGAGCACTTCTACTGAGCTTTAGCGGCATACAGCCCATGCTTAAGAATAAAATTGTAGCTTCCCGTCGGCAAATAGATAAGCGGGCGTTTATCATCAAGAGATTTCCCCTGAAAATAGTTGCGAATTTGCGTCGAGGAATAGCTAAGCGTGGGGACCATAACCTGCAAATCGTAAGTAATTTTACTCCTGAGCTCAGCAATTTTCTCATCGGTAATTTCAGCCTTATTGCGGGCAATAAAAGCAGCTACCAGCTGATGTTTACCGCTTGCCGCCGCAAAACCTAAGTTAATTTTTTTCATGTTTTCTTCAATTTTTTTAACGGTATCATCCTGTATTTTACCTTTTTTCTCCACCGTCCAATTAAAATGGTCGGAACCAACCAGGTAAAAAGCACGGATGGCTAGATGGCTATTGCGAGCAAGATCGTGAAAAATATTGCTTTCTCCATCATTTGCCCCATTAGAACTGAGCACTCCCGGAGTTTCGGGATTATTAGCGTTCTCCTGCAAGGTGATATCCGAGTAGGCAAAAAACTCAGAAAAATTCTCCAGCATTTGCTTAGCAAGGGGATGACGCAATTCTGCAGGGGTAAGATCCGGCTTACGGGGATCGCTACCCGCAACAATAAACACCACCTTATCAAGGCCTAATTGGGCCATGGCCTCGAGCGCTGTAAAAAGATGAGCCCAGTGAAAAGGATCTGCGGCTACCGGAAAATAGCCGATGCGCAAGGGGCGACTATGCTCCTGCCCACTTGCGGAGACTTTGACAAAGCGCCTCTGACCTTCACTAATAAAATTGCCAATAAAAGGGTTTATTTTTCCGTCCTGAAACTGCAGCTCGAGCGAATCTAAACTGATTTTCAAGGTGTCACGAATTTTTTGTAAATCAGGATCAGCAGTGATACCGGTAATTGTAGCCATGGCATCAAGATCAACGCCAATATTAGCCTCTACCTTGCGACGTAATTCAGCAAAGGCTTGCAGCTGAGAAGCAGTGGGTTTTTCTCCGGCAAAGCCGAGAGCTCCAACCAACAAAATCCATGCGAAAAATAAGGCTCCCCATCGCTCTCGTCCCATTATTACCTCCCCTTAGCTTACCAAGTATACCCGGCGGGCATATGCCAGCTTGCACTATCGCTTACCTTACTTGAGAAGTAACTAAGGAAAATTCCGCGTCAAGAGTTACTGGTATCTTTTTACCTCTATAATAGTCCTACAGCCACGCTCGGGACCACAGCGTGATACAGTCTTACCGCTTACTTTAATTTGCTGACCATTTAGTTTTTGTACTTTTGCAAAAGCTTTACTAGAAAAACTTAATTCCACTGTCTTGCCATCAGCAAGAACAATAACCACACCGGTGGTTTCACCACCGATAGCCACTAATCCCGTCTTCAATGTTCCAGTCAAAGTAACTTCTTGCTGAGCTGTAGCCGCAGTCACTTGCTCCTCTTGCTTATGAGTACGATCAGCAAAGGCATTCATGGTAACGAACGCAGATACAATAAGTCCTAAACTAAATAGCCTACGCATTGGGCCTCCTCAATACTTTTGATTCTCTAAGCAGAGTTTTTGATAAACAGGCAATGCCAACCGTATTTATTAGCAACGTAAAATTAGTCGCATAATCAGCTGCCGCCCACAACCATCTACTTTCTATCATGCTACCCAAAGGAATACAGCCGACAAAAAATAATCGCCAAAAAAATTCGGCTTTTTTACCCCAGAGATACGTCGCACATTTTTCCCCACAGTAGTACCAAGTCAGTATCGTGGTAAAAGCAAAGCAAAATAATACCACCAGCATTAAAATTGGCCCGAGCAAGGGACCAATTCCCAAACGGAAGGCTTCAACCGCAGCCATAGCACCACTCCCCGTTTCAGCGCCTAAACCAGTCACCATAAAGGTTAAACCAGTGACCAGACAAATAAGAGGAACTATCAAAGGTGAAATTAAGCTAATCAAGCCCTGAGAGACATGGTTTGGCAAACCCTTCAGAGGATCATAGATCGACGAATGGACGATTGCTTCCAGGCCTAAGCCGCTATCGGTAGCGAATAAGCCGCGATCGAAACCCACAATAATTGCTTGGGCGACACTGAAGCCTATGGCCCCCCCTGCCAAGGACTCTACCCCAAAAGCCGAGCTTATTATGGTCTGGCAGGCCGGCAAAATCGCCTCACTATTGCTCAGCAAGATCAGCAAACAACAGGCAAGATAAAGAATCGCCATCAGCGGTACTGCTCGGTTAATAAAATGCACAATGTCTTTTAAACCACCACTGACAATTGCCCCGACCAGCAAGGTAAGGCAACTAGCCACGAGTAGAGGAGAAATAGAATAGTAGGAAAAAGGCAGAACCAGAGCATTTACCTGCACCAAATTGCCAACGCTTGCTGCGCAGACTAAAAATAAAATCGTAAAGGCTTGGGCCCCCAGAGGAAACTTAAGTTTATCGCGAAAATACACCATCGGCCCGCCCGAAGGGCGATGATACAGTTCCTCAGCGTTGCGGGGAGTCGCCAGCACTACCCCCGCATATTTAAGAATGGCGCACAGAAAAGCCATTACACAGAGCCAGAAAAGCGAACCCGGTCCTCCGCTTCTTAGGGCAACGGCAATGCCGGCGATATTTCCCACCCCAAGATTACCCCCTAGAATTAGGGCAATTGCCGCAAAGGATCCCAGCTTATCCCCACTGGCTTGCTGCTTTTTCTGCCAAAAATGCCGCAAAGCCCGTCGTAAGTGAAACACCTGGGGCAGCCCAAGTCGCAGGGAAAGGTAGAGCGAGAGGGCAAAAATCCAAGGAATTACCAGGTAAGCGCTAATAAAGTCTTTAACAGCCGCGGCTAATGGCATAGGCTAAGTCCTTATTGGTCGAGTTTATTTTGGCAAAGGAAATTCGCTTTGAGTGACGCCTCTTCGCAGAAGATTATTTTAGCACAGTATGCTCTCTTTTTATTCGACTTCGACGGCT
The DNA here is from genome assembly GCA_023250635.1 of Deltaproteobacteria bacterium. Lineage (GTDB taxonomy): Bacteria > Bdellovibrionota_B > Oligoflexia > Oligoflexales > Bog-1112 > JAHFAI01. Next base: position 11,303 of record JAHFAI010000003.1, read on the forward strand.
TGCTCGTCGATAGTGAACGCCTGCATTTTCGCGCCTATCAAGAATTATGCAGCTCGTATAATCTTGAATTGCCCTGGGATTTCGCAACTTTTTGTCATTTTGCTCATCGCAGTAGCGATCATCTGCGCAACGGTATTTTTGCTGCACTTCCGGCCTTGGCTGCGCTCGGCATCAGCTGGGACGAGCTCTATAAGCGCAAGAAAGCTTACTACCATCAAGATCTCGCCCGCAACGGAGTTTCGTTAATGCCTGGGGTCGAGGCCTTCCTCCACTATCTCCAACATCTAGGTAAGAGCTGCTGTGTGGTGACTAATTCCCCCCTCCAGGACGTGGCTTTTATTCGGGAACAGCATGAGGTTCTGCGCGCTATCCCCCATTGGCTTACTCGAGAAGACTATGATCAACCTAAGCCTGCAGCTGATGGTTACCGCCTAGCTCTTAAGCGCTATCTGCAAGTGGGAGGCAAAGCCATTGGCTTTGAAGACAGCCCCCGGGGAATCACTGCTCTCCGCCAAACTGAAGCCCTGCCGGTGTTTGTTGCAAATTTTGAATACAGCTATTTTGGCGAAAGAGAACGTGCAGGGGTAATTTGTTGTCAAAGCCTAAGTGATTTGTTGGTCTAGCTTGCTAACGATTTTGCTTATCTTGCCAGCTTCCATAAACCAAACCTCATCGTACAAGGCAATTAACTGCAGCCGGTGGGTAATTGCCAAAATGCCTATGCCCTGCTCTTGACAGAGCCCCAAAAGGCTCGTGGTTATCTCCCGCTCAGTAGCCTCATCGATGGCAGAGGTGGCCTCGTCCAGGAGGAGGAAATCTTTGCCTCTCAGCAAGGCACGGGCAATGACTAAACGCTGCACCTGCCCACCGGAGAGGGTAGCACTGAGGCTGTCGAGGGGATAGGCGAGCTGCCCTGGCAGGCGAGTCACGGTTTCTGCCATAGCCACCATCGCTAAAACCCGCCAAATCTCTTCCTCACCTATCACGGTATCTTCCTGCCCATAGAGAAGATTCTCGCGGATACTACCCGAAAACAAAAAAGGCGCCTGGCTAACCATGGAAATCCGACTAGCCAACTGCCCTTGACTAAGGGATGCTTCCCAACTTTGGGCACTAATCAGCCCGGTCAACGTTTTGATCAGCGTTGATTTTCCCGAGCCACTGGGCCCAACCAGCACGACACTGCGTCGTGGCACCAGCTTTACATGCTCCACCTCAAGTTTGATCTCCCCTGAGGAATAGCCACTACGACAACGAGTAACGCTCACCGTTTCGCTCACTCGAGCAAACGCTTCTTCAAGCAGAACTGTCTCCGCTGCTTTCCAGCTGCTAAGATAATATAAGCTTTTTGCTAGGGCCCCCTTGGTTTCATGAAATTTTGCCAACTGCTCACCCAAATTTCGTAGGGGGCGTAACATCAAGCCTAAGGCGGCAAAAAACATCAGCAGGTTGCCAAGGGGAAAATTGCCGTCTTGCAAATATTTTCGACTGACTAAGTAGGCAAAAAGAGCGAAGGTAGCAAAACCGAACCATTCAACCAAAGGAGCAAAGGCCGAACGAACTAAAATACTGCCCAGCACGCGCTGATAATAACGCTGATTAATAGCTGAAAATTGCTGCAATTCCCGCGCTTCACCCTTTTGACTGCGAATATAGTAAAAATGCCGACGCAACTCCAAAATATGATTGGCTAAGTTAGAGAGCTCCTGCTGAAAATCTTCCGCATAATTGGCAATCCGCTTGCCCGTTCGTCCCATGCCAAAAGCAATAAGCGGCGCTACTAAGCTAATAATCAGCGCCGTGGGGGGATGAATGATACTGAGACTGAACAGAGCCGAGACCATCACCACTGAATCGCGAACAAAGCTGTTAAGAATCTCAGCAAAACGCATCTCCAGATACAACACATCGTTCATGATATGGGACATCCACATCGCTGGGGACTTCTTCTGAATCTCCAAAAAAGATTGTTTTATTAATTGAGAAAAAAATCGCTGCCGATACACCCTACTCAGATGCAAACTCAAGGCGATGGAACTCAATCCATAGAGATAATTCGCGCCATTGCGTAAAAGAGCTACGCCGAGCAGCCCACCGGGAACGATATACAGCAACAAGCTTTTGCTCACCACCAAGCCAGCAAACAGAGGAAAGTAGCGCTGCACGGCTGCAGGAAGAAGACTCAGTAGCGCAATTTCCTCTTTGCTCCCCGAAGAAAACAAAGCCTGGCTAAAAGGCCCAAGGAGGACAAAGGCAATTCCCTGAATAAGAGACAAGCTTACCAAGGCGAAAAGCATTTGCCCTAGCCGGCCTTTTTGCTGGGCAAGAGGAACTATAAACAATTCCCAGTACTGCTTTGCGGTAATTTTCATCTAGTGCTCATGACCTAGACGTAACAGCGAGGAAATTTCTCCCGCTGCATTTTCGGCAGCTCCACTTGCCAATAAGCTTCGCAGGAGTTTATAATCCTCGTGCAATTGCCGTCTGCGTTCCCCATCGCTTAGCAAACGTTCCAACTCGGCAATAATGTTTGCCAGAGAAAAATCTTGAATAAATTCAGCAATCGCTTCTTTACCCAGTACCAAGTTAACCAAGCTGATCCACCGCACCTTTACTAGCCGTCGGGCGATAACATAATTAAGCTCAGGCATCCGATAGACCGCGAGCAAAGGGATTTCTAAAAGAGCGCACTCAAGGGTTGCCGTGCCCGAAGCCACGATGCAGGCATCAGTAATCCGCATCAGCTCCAGGGAATTTCCCCGCAGTAAATGAATGTTGCCCCCCTCCTCGACCTGCTGTCCAGCCGGAAGAAACTCTCGTAGCAACTCTTCGTCTAAGCTTTCGGCGAGGGGAACCAGCCACTCCAGCCCAGGATAACGCTTGCTGAGCTCCAGATTGAGCTGAGCTAACAGCGGGAGAATATAACGAACCTCCTCAACTCGGCTACCCGGTAAAAAACCGAGGAGCAAAGCTCCGGGAGAAAAACCGTAACCAGCACGCACTTTCGGCGACTGTGCCTCTACGCCTGCGCAAAGAGCATCGGCACGATCTCGCAGTGGAGAGCCAATATAGCGATAGGCCACGCCATGCGCCTTAAAAAATTGCTCTTCAAAAGGCAACATGCCCAGCACGAGAGAGTAGTGGCGACGAATCCGCGCCAGCCTCCCCTGCCCCCAAGCCCAGACCTTAGGAGCGACGTATTGGACCACCGGAATACCACGCAGCTGCAGCTGCTCGGCCAAGAGCAAATGTAGGCCCGGATAATCCACCAGAATCACCCCACGAGGAGGGCGACGATCGATGGCAGCGAGAATTTCCTGCAGCAACTGCTTAAATTGGGCAATTTGCGCGACAACTCTGCCAAAACCCATGACTTGATGGGCGGCATAGCTTGCGACTGACTCCACCCCCGCCTGCTCAAGCAGGGGGCCAGTGACACCAAAAAATCGTAAGGAGCGGTTTTGCTGACGCAATGCTCTGACAAGCTCGAGGGCAAGAATTTCACCGGAATATTCACCGACACCAACAAATAGCAACGGCTCACTATTCACCGACAAATGCCCCGTTGTTTTTTTTCTTCGGCAATTGGATTCATAAGAAAATAAAGAAATTCATCACGGCCAGCACTGGCCGGCACGGTTTGCGCTATTTGTTCACTGGCCTTGGCCAGGGATAAATTTGCCTGATAGAGCAGACGATAACAAGATTTTAATGCCGAAATTTCGGCGTTGGTTAATTTTGCCCGCCGCATACCCACCACGTTAAGCCCATGGGGAGCTGCATGATTACCATGGACCGTGCAATAGGGCGGCACGTCTTGGACAACAATAGCACCTCCCGCCAGCATCGCCATCGTCCCAATGCGCACAAACTGATGCACAGCGCAATGCCCGCCAAACACCGCAGAAGAAGCCACCGCAACATGCCCACCAAGGGAAACCCCATTAGCAAAAATGCAGTTATCAGCAATAATACAATCATGAGCAATGTGGGTGTAGACCATCAAGAGATTAGCGGAACCCAGCTGGGTAAGCCCGCCCCCACCTTCGGTACCAAGAGAAATATTGACATACTCGCGAATCATATTATCGCTACCGATAATTAATTGGCTATCTTCGCCTCGATATTTCAAATCTTGGGGGCTAGAACCTAAGGATGCAAAAGGCCATACCTTGGTACGCGCACCAACCTGCGTACGTCCGTTAACCACACAGTGAGCGGAAATTTCCACCCCATCATCGAGTTTCACTTTGGCACCAATCAGAGCATAGGGGCCAATACGCACCCCCACCCCTAGCTCTGCTCCCTTTTCCACCAAAGCCGTCGGATGAATAAAGGTGGCAGCAGGCGCTGACTCTTGCACTTCTCCGGAGTTAATGCTCATAGGTGCCTACTTCATCAAGGCAGAGATAGTTGCCGATGCTACCGATCGTCCTGCGACTACGGCATTTCCCTTAAACCAAAAAAATGGATCGCGCTGCTTTTCAAGACAGACTTCAAAACGCAGCTGATCTCCCGGCACCACCTTTTGCCTAAAACGGCAATGGCCAATTTCGGTCAGCAACATCTCTTGATAGTCCGTATCACGACTATAACGCCCTAAAATCCCCGAAGCCTGCGCCATTGCCTCGATAATCAGCACCCCAGGGAAGACGGGAAACCCGGGAAAATGCCCTTGCAAAATAGGATCAGAGATCGAAATATTTTTAATCGCCACAATCGATTCACCCGGGACGAGCTCGATCACTTGGTCGATTAAAAGAAAGGGATAGCGATGGGGAATGCAGCGTTGAATTTGCTCATTCCCTAAGGGTAAGGTCAACTGTGGGCGCATGTTTATCAACCTACGGAGCCGAAGGTTTGTCTAGGGAAGCCACCGAGCCTGGCTTCTTGCTACTAGCTTCGCGAGCATTGTAGCGCTTGATAACTTCTTCGGTAATATCAATGGGGGTCTCTACATACGCATAGGGGGAACTGTCCATAAAACTTACGGTGGGATAGCCCCGTTCCTTAGCTATTTCGCCGATTATTTTAGAAGCTTTATCACCGATAGCTTTAGCTGCTTCCATTTCCTTACGTTTAATCGAGGCCTGAAATTCTCCCTCGGCATTACGTTGGGCCATAAATTTGCCCTGAAACTCCTCCTGCTTCTTCATCCTAGCTTCTTCGCTGAGCAGGCTTTTTTGCTTGTGCCACTCCTCATTGAGACGATCGAGTTCTTTTTTTTGCTTGGTAAATTCCGCATCTTTTGCGGTAATTTCCTTCTCCAACTCCCCGCGAGCGGCCTTACCCTCATCAACTCCCACAATGATCCCCTGCATATTGACCATGGGGGTTGCTACCTTATTCGCAGCCGCCGCCCACCCCCAAGACATCTGGCACGTTGCAAACACTAGAACCAGCCCTTGTAGTACACTTTTCATTCTTTCCTCTCCTGCGCAGAATTAATAACCAATATTGAAGATAAACTGCATATCACCAAAATCATGGCTCTCGTCATTGTAGGGATAGGCCCATTCAAAGCGAAACGGGGCAATAGCGGTGACCCAACGCAAGCCGAAACCAAGATCCTTGCTAAATTCACTGAGATTAAAATCAAAGTTTTGCTCTTCTCGATATACCCGACCAACATCGGCAAAGACAAGGGCTTTGATACCAGCCTGAGGTATCAGCGGCACAAAATACTCCAATTGGAAGTAAAGTTTACGATCCCCCCCCTCATTGATATCCGCATAGGAACCAAAGGGGCCAATACCCACCCGATCGCGAGGACCAACATCGCCAAAACCATAACCGCGCAAATCAAAGGGGCCCCCTAAATTATAGCGCCAAATCGCTGGAATCTGCTCGTCGCTATAAGGCCACAACTTGCCAAAAAAACCATGAAACTTAATATAGGTGCGATAGGTTTCTGAGAAATCAAAAGGCAGATAGTACTCCCCCTCAACATTCTCCTCCATATAGTGATAAACCCCTCTGAGCTTGCCCCCATTAAACATATGGCGAGCCGTAATTATCGTCCCTGAGCTCGGGTCTATATAGTTATCCACATCGCGGCGCGAGAGGGCAAAGCCCACGGTATTTTTAAGGCCATTTTTATGGGAGAGATCAAGATAGGCTTCAGCCCGCCGGTCGAGCAAAGTAACATTGCTCACCCGAAAGGTCACCGTACCCCGTACTAATTCCACCAAAGAGCGCCCAATCGACACACTTATCGATTCATCTTTTTCGGGAATAGGCTCGCTAAAAGAGCCTATTCGGGCCAGCATCCGTTCAATGGCAACGTTAAAGCCCAGCGACCAGGGACTGTCGTTGACCTTGGGATTAAAAATCCCGGCGTCAATTTTCCAACTATCATAACCGCCAAATTTACCGGTTAGATTGGTATTCCAGGCTCTTCCCGATTGGTTTTTTTCGTCGTAACGAAGTTGACCGAAAAATGTTTCCTGGGTGGAGCCCCCTGGTGAATAGCCAATGGCTGCCTGAAACTGCCCAGTGGATTTTTCCTTTACCTTGACCTTAAGATCGAGCACGTGTTCGATATTTATATTGCGATCTTTGACGATCTGCACTTCTTCAAAAAATCCGAGACGATTGATATTGTTCCGTGAAGCGCTCATCCGTGTACCACTATACAGTTCGCTATCAGCAACTTCCATTTCCCGGCGAATCACGTTATCACGAGTTTTTGTGTTGCCGATAATTTCTACATTACCAAAGTAGATTTTCTCTCCTTTGCTAATATGATAGTCAATGTCAACCCGCCGCGCTTCTTTATCAAAGCTCGTAAGCGGGTTAATATCGGCGAAAGCATAGCCTAAATCCCCGTACTTATCGACGAGAGACTCCACATCTTTACTAAATTTCGAAAAGCGAAAAAGCGCCTGGGGCTTTAAGGCCATCAGCGCCAGGAGTTCTTCTCCCTGGTAAGTCTCCGCGCCCACATCACCGCTTACCTTAATCGTCCCCAGGTAGTACTGCTCACCTTCTTCTACCTCAAAGGTAATCCGCGCCCAGTGGCGATCGCTATCCAAATTAATAAGCGGTTTTCCGATTTTGACATCGGCAAAACCATAGTCTTTGTAATAATAGGCCAGAAATTCAAGATCGCGTTTGACAAACTCTTCATTAAAGAGCGAGGCTGCTCCCAGGGTGGCACTCCAGCGACTAAAAGGCCGGGAGGCTAATTTCTCCACTAGCTCACCGCCGGAAAAATACTTATTACCCAAGATATGCACATCACCCACCAAGACTTTGCCGCGTTCATCCACATGGAAGGTCAACGCCACTTCGTTCTGTCCCTGGGGCTCGAGGCTGTAGGTTACCTTGCTAAGAAAAAATCCTTTTTCGGCATAACGCTTCTCCAACATCCGCATGTCCGCGGTAATCGTCCCTTCATCCACAATAGTATAGCGCTTAGTTTGTAGCGCTTTTTTGAAATCATCTTCAGCGATCTCATTGAGCCCAAGAAAAGTGATACTAACAATCGCTGGTTTTTCCACCACTTTATATACCAGAACGCAACCACCCTCAGGCTGGGATTCTTCGTATACATCAATGGCCGAAAAAAAGCCCAGATTCTGCAAAGCAATGATATCAGCGGCGATGGTAGTGCGATTACGTTCGCTACCGAGCTTGCTGGCGATAATATCAACAATAGCTGCAGTCTCGACCTTGGCATTACCTTCGACCACAATTTTCTTAATCTCTTGCGGCGTCCCCCCCACCAGGCGAGCACCGTTGGTGCCGACTCCCAGAGTCAAACCTATCCCGCAAAGCACCAGCAGCAATCGCAAAAACTTCTTCAATGAGAACCCCTAAGCAACGATTATACCGTCTTCCATAACAATTTGCTGGGGAAGACGTTTGGCTAATTCTCGATCATGGGTAACCAACAGCATCGTCATCTTACGCTCTTCGCACAATTGCAGAAGCAAATCTTGTACCGCCAGGCTAGTCTTAGCATCGAGATTACCGGTGGGTTCATCGGCAAGCAACAAAGGCGGTTCCATTACCAGGGCGCGAGAAATAGCCACCCGCTGCTGCTCCCCCCCGGAAAGCTCCCCAGGACGATGCTGGTGACGATGGCTAAGACCCACTGCTGCCAAAACCTTGGTAGCACGCTCGCGCAATTCTCCCGCATCAAGGCCAGCGATCAAACCAGGCAGCATCACGTTTTCGAGAGCAGAAAATTCAGGCAGAAGATTATTCATCTGAAAAACAAAGCCCACCGTCCGATTACGAAAGAGTGATGTGCTTTGATCAGACATAGCGGAAACTTCACGTCCATTGAGTAAGACTTGACCAAAAGAAGGCTGATCCAAAGTGCCGATAATGTGCAGCAGAGTGCTCTTTCCAGCCCCCGATTTGCCAGTTACCGCCGCTACCGTGCCCGTGCTGACGATTAAATTAACCCCCCGGAGCGCCTCGATTTTTTGACTCTCGAAAATATAGGCTTTCCCCACATTAATAAGCTGAGCAACGGTAGTCATAGTAACCTTATAGTACAAGAGTAGATCATCTCACCAAGAGTCGCGCGCTTAAAGCGTGCGTAAACCACTGCCAGGATCCTGTTTTGCAGCGATAAAAGCCGGGTAAACAGCGGCAATCATGCTGAGTAGCCATGCTGAAATGCAAATTACCACATATTCCAACGGCAGGAATTTCACCGGCAATTTTTCCTGATAGTACACCCCATCAGGCAAATTTATGAACTGAAAATAATAAAGTAAGGTGCAAATCACCAATCCCGCTAACATACCAAAGATCATACCCATCAAGCCAATCAAGCCCCCATGGACGAGAAACAGTTTGCTGATATCCGTTCTCCTCATGCCCAAGGAGCGCATTATGGAAATCTGACTCTGTTGATGATAAGCAGTCATCATCAAAGTACCACTTATCGAGAAGGCCGCCACTAAGACGATGAGCAGCAAGATAGCGCCCATAGTGAACTTTTCGAGTTTTAAGGCAAAAAGCAGGGATTTATTCGCAACCTTCCACGAGGTAACGCTGAGCTGCGTAAACTGCCGTAAACGCCCTGCATAGTTATCCACCTTGGTGGGGTCGTCAAAGTTTACAGCAATTCCCGACACATATTCTTCTGCCTCGAGGGATTCATCGTAATCAATAAGAAACTTACGCCCCTCAGCCAATGCCACCACCGCATAACGAGCGTCATAGCGAGGCAGGTCTGTCATAAAAATGCCCACCACCCGATACTTGTTAGCAAGGGGACTGCCGTTGAGAGCTCCACTGCCAACTCCCGCCTGGGGACTAAGCAGCATTACTTCATCACCCATCTCCGCATTAAGCTGCAAAGCCAGACTATCTCCAAGAATAATGCCCGGAACCTCGTTAGTCTTGGCGCTGCTCGAGGATTGCAGGTCAGCAATACGTCCAGAAATCATTCCCTGGGAAAAGCCCCAGAGTCTACCTCCCCGTTCAGGATCTATGCCAAGCAGGGTTATCGAGCCGAGGTTTTTGCGATTTTTAATGACCACATCCGCTTGGGTAAAAGGCTCAACCCCCTGAGAATCTCCATAGAGTTCTTCAAAGGTGCTGAGCTGATACTCCTTCAGGCTAAAGCCGGTAAGCGGGTTTGCAGCCATAATTTCGAGATGAGGTAAGCCTTTAAACATTTTGGCTACCAAATCCTGCTCAAAGCCACCCATCACCGAAAGGACGATGGTCAATGCGGCGACCCCGATGGTGACCCCTAAGATGGAGAATACCGTCATAAAGGAAAGGGTTTTTCCTTTATGAGACATAATTTTTCGCCAAGCAATGGAAACTAAATATGGTTGAACGAAGAGTTTAGCCATGTGCGAAAATTCCACCGGTGAGAAAAAAAGAGCAGACCCTTAATCAGGACTTAAGGGATGATTTTGGTCGAGAAGCTAGTTTCTCCAGCAGCAGGATATACCCGATCGCCACCAGCATCACCGCGATCACCCCCAAGGTTTGGGCATCGACCTGCATGATCGCTTGATAGCTTGCCGGCATAGTACTCTTGCCCCACCAGCTTCCTGCTGGCGCTACAGCTAACTGCCAAGGCCAAACCCGATTGAGCGAGCCTAGCATAAATCCAAGAAGCACGCTGACGGTTTCTTGGTGGTAGCGCTGAAACAGCCACCTTAAGAGCCGAGAAAAGCTCAAGAGCCCCAGAGCGCAGCCTACTATAAACACCGTTATTCTATCCAGAGCAAAACTGGTAAGCGCCGCCAACATAGGCTGATACATTCCCATCAGCAGCAGCACAAAAGCCCCCGAAAGTCCCGGAAGGAGCAAGGCGCAGATAGCAATTAAGCCTGAGGCAAAAATAGCCAGATAATTTTCGCCACTGCTCTGGATGGGCTGGGCCACGGTGATACTAAAAGTAGCAGCCGCACCAAGCAGCACCAAGAGCAAGAGCGGAGCCCGCCACTGCGTAATTTCTCGGGAGACCAGCCGGGCTGAAGCAAGTACTAAGCCAAAGAAAAAAGCATAGACCAGCTGCGGATGCGCGCTGAGCAAATAGGTGATCGCATGGGCAAGAATCGTCACGCTGGTAACGATGCCAAGACCAAGGGTGAGCAAAAAATTGCCGTTTATGGCACGCCAAAACAAGGGGATTCCACCTTTTTTAAGTAAGAGCGGCAGAGAACTCGAAACTTTTGCTATGGAATCCACCAGGGGCTCATAAACCCCGGTGACAAAGGCGACCGTCCCCCCGGAAGCCCCGGGAATCAAATCACATGAGCCCATGGCTACACCTTTACAATAAAGAGCAAGAGTCTTCTTAAGCGTCATCGACGAAATTTCCTTGTGCAGTGGAAGAATTCTTCAATAGTACTGAAGTTGATGGGGACTGGCAATTCTCGGCTTAAAAAAAGCTGAAATTTTCGCACTAAATTTATTTGCGCGAAAATTCCAGCGTCACTAAAGGTCATGCGGAGTCTACTTTTAAGCGTTAATGCCTATGTTTACTCGCCTAAAGAAGAGAGTGCCCGAACGCGGTTTCTCTGTCAATTGCTCCCCGAGCTTGCCGAGCATTATTTAGCCTAATTATCCTCACTGGGGTGTTCGGGTAGTTTCAGCATACACTCTTACCAAAATGAGCCAGATCAGTTCCGCGAGAAAAAGATGCCCCAACTGGAGAGCCAGTGCTCCCGGCCAGAGAATATTGCTGAGGCCCAGGAGGGTTTGGCCTAACAACAGCGCCAGAATCACACGAGAATACGTGGCAAGCCGAGGATACTGAACCGCAAGGCGCGCACAGCTAAAAACTATAAGCAAACCACCTGCCATCGCCATAAAGGGGTGGAAGATTCGCAACCGCACAAAAAGATGCTTATGGGCAAGAAGCGAATCACTAAGCGCATGGGCCACCGAATGCGAAGGAAATAAGGTATCGGCAAGGACGGTAAAAGCCCCCGAAAAAGCGCTTATAAAGAAGGCTCCCGCCGCCAGCCCCAACCAGCGCCATTTTCCACAAGTTGGGGCTGGTGCTTTGATCAACCCGGGTTCACTAAAGCACCAGGTTAGCAAGGCGAAAGCCAGGAGTAAATTAGAACTCAGCAGATGGGCGCTAAGGGAGAGCGCTCGATAGACCGAAACATTATCGGCTACATGTTCCAAAAGAACCAAACTTGCCCCAAGCAAGCCTTCAATCACCACCAACAAGACCGTAGCCAAGGCACAGCGGTATACCCGCTGATCAAGAAAGCGCTGGCTGCGCGCCCACCAGGCCACCCCCAGGGCTAGGGGCAAACACAAACCGCTACTGAGACGATGCCCCAATTCGATTGCCGTAGACCAGTGCCGTACCTCGGGGAGCAATTGCCCATTACACAGGGGCCAATGGGCGCCACAACCAGCTCCTGAGCGGGTAGCTCGCACCATTGCCCCATAAATAATAATCCCTAATAAGTAGAGGCACTGACTAAGAGCCAGACGACGAAATAACAAATTGAAAGAAGTAAATATTTTCATAAACTAATTAAGATACTCGCTTTATACCCATCGGCTTTTGATGAGCAACACCGTTGCAGACCAAAAGACGATGAGTATAGACTGCCTAATTTTACCACACCTTAGTTCGAGTGGCCCCTATGCCTAAAAATCACCCTGATACTGCTTGGCTCAATCTCTCCCCCCCCCCCAGCGCCGCGATGATCAGCGCCTTGCAGAGCTATACCCCTCACCACAAAATTCGCTTTGTAACCGCTACTGCGATTTTTGACGGACACGATGCCAGTATTAATATAATTCGCCGACTTCTGCAAATGCGCGGCGCAGAGGTAGTTCACCTGGGGCATAATCGTACGGTTCAGGAAGTAGTAAGCGCCGCCCTTCAGGAAGATGTCCACGGCATTGCCCTATCAAGCTACCAGGGGGGCCATAAAGAGTATTTCTGCTATTTGCGTGAACTGCTTGATCAACAAGGGGCTACTCATATCAAAATTTTTGGCGGCGGCGGTGGGGTAATCACCCTCGACGAAATTGCCGAACTCGCTGCTGGCAAAATAGCCCAGATCTATAGCCCTGAAGTAGGCCACGCTCTTGGTTTAAACGGCATGATAGGACATATTCTCGCCCACTGCGATTTTGCCATCAACGAGTGGGGAACGAATCCCACAAGCCGCGATCCCCTAAATCGTACCTGTCTGGCCCGAGCCATTACCCTCCTCGAAAATCACCGCTATAGCGGTGAAGAAATTCTCAGCAGCATGTCTTTGGCAAAAATTCCTCCACGGGGGCCCATCCCCGTGGTCGGACTTACGGGCACCGGGGGCGCAGGCAAAAGCTCTCTCCTTGATGAGCTGCTTATTCGCCTCCTTAAGGATTTTCCCGAGATGCAGATCGGGGTAATCTGTGTGGATCCAAGCAAAAAGAAAACCGGGGGGGCCCTCCTCGGGGATCGCATCCGCATCAATGCCTGCAGCAATCCGCGAGTTTTTCTCCGCAGTCTCGCCTCGCGAAGCTCCGGCAACGAATTAGCCCAAGCTACTTTTGAAGCCGTAAAGCTGCTTAAAAGTCAAACCTTTGATCTTATTTTTGTAGAGACCAGCGGTATCGGCCAAGGGGATTCCCTTATTCAACAACTAGCTGATGTCAGCCTCTATATAATGACCCCAGAATTCGGAGCTCCTAGCCAACTTGAAAAAATTGACATGCTTGATTGCGCCGATTTTATTGTGGTCAATAAATATGAACGGCGCCAGGGCCTTGACGCCGTCCGTGATATCGAGACGATAATTCGCCGCAGTCGCTATGCCGGGCGTCCCCCCGCTGATGGGCGCTATCCCGTGTTTGGCACCATTGCCAATCGCTTCAATGATGACGGGACCACCAACCTCGGTGATGCTCTGGTGGACAAGCTCAGGGCAATGAATTTTACTCTGGGCCCTCGTCGTCTCCACCAGCGTCCGAGCAATCGCCTTTCTTCGAAACGTAGTTCCTTGATTGCCCCAGCCCGAGAGCACTATCTTGCCGACATTGCCAGCAATATTCGCCGCTATCATCAGCATGCAGACCAACAAGCCCAACAGCACCAAGACTACTTAGCTTTACAGCAAAGTAGAGGTCTTTTCCACGGACCCTCTACGGAGAAACTTGCCGAAGCTCTCCGCATAAAAGCAGCTCAGCTCTGGGAGGAAATTGACCCCCGCTTGCGGACCCAACTAGAAGCCTGGCCCGCTCTGCGCGAGCAATACCAAGCACCCACCTTTACCTACCAAGTTCGTGAGCATCAGGTTGTCCAGCACAATTTTTTTACCAGCCTGGCGGAAGAACAGCTGCCTCGCGTCTGTCTTCCTTCAAGGGAAAGCGAGGGGACTTTATTGCGGTTTTTTGCCCGCGAAAACCTTCCCGGGTACTTTCCCTATACCGCAGGTATTTTCCCCTTTCGTCGCCAGGGAGAGGATCCCAAGCGGCAATTTGCTGGCGAGGGAGGTCCGCAGCGCACCAATGAGCGTTTTCATTATTTGGCAAAAAATGACCCGGCCAAACGCCTGAGCACCGCTTTCGATAGCATAACTCTTTATGGTTCTAATCCTGATCGACGTCCTGATATCTACGGCAAAATAGGCGAATCAGGGGTGTCTATTGCCACCCTCGACGATATGAAGAAGCTTTATCAGGGCTTCGATCTCTGCGATAAAAACACCAGCGTCAGCATGACCATCAATGGACCAGCGCCGATTATTTTAGCGATGTATTTTAATACAGCCATTGCCCAGCAGCTGGAATTATTTACAACAAAGCATCAGCGCCAAGCAAATAAAGAAGAACTCGCTCTGCTGGAGCTCACCACCATCCGTCAAGTACGAGGAACCGTCCAGGCAGATATCCTTAAAGAAGAACAAGCGCAAAATACCTGTATTTTTTCTCTGGAATTCGCCCTTAAAATGCAGGGAGACATTCAAGAATATTTCATAACTCAGGGGATTCGCAACTACTACGCAGTTTCTATTTCTGGCTATCATATAGCCGAAGCCGGCGCCAATCCAGTCACCCAATTAGCTTTCACTCTCGCCAATGGTTTTACCTACGTCGAGTATTTTTTATCGCGAGGCTTTAAGATCGATGATTTTGCCGCGAATCTTTCCTTTTTCTTCTCTAATGGTTTAGATCCTGAATATGCGGTTATTGGGAGAGTTGCGCGACGGATCTGGGCCATTACCCTGCGCGATTATTATGGGGCAAACGAGAGTTCCCAAAAACTAAAATACCATATTCAAACCTCGGGGCGCTCCCTCCATGCTAGTGAGATGAGCTTTAACGATATTCGTACGACCCTGCAAGCCTTACTCGCCCTCTATGACAATTGTAATTCTTTGCACACTAACGCCTTTGATGAAGCCCTGACCACCCCCACCGAAGCAAGTGTCCGTCAAGCCATGGCGATCCAATTGATCATCAACCGAGAATTCGGCCCAAATCAATGCGAGAATTTTCATCAGGGCTCGTATTTTGTTACTCAACTCACCGATCTCGTAGAAGAAGCGGTCTTGCAAGAATTCGAACGAATTTCTGCGCGCGGAGGAGTCCTTGGCGCTATTGAAACCCAGTATCAACGCAATAAGATTCAAGAAGAGAGCATGCACTACGAGCACCTGAAGCACAGTGGTGAATTGCCCCTAATTGGCGTCAATACCTTTTTAACCGCAACCAGTAAAATTCGGGCTAAAACCGCCTTAATTCGCGCCAGCTACGCCGAAAAAAATTCCCGACTTAGCGATCTTGATGAGTTTCACCGTCAGCATGTTTGCGAAGGTGATAACGCTCTTGAAAATCTCGCTGCAGTCGCTATGCACGATGGCAATATTTTTGCGGAGTTGATGCAGACGGTACGTCACTGCAGTCTCGGTGAAATCGCCGAAACGCTCTATCAGGTAGGCGGAAAATATCGCCGTTCACTCTAAACGGTAGCTGATGAGGTCCCTATGAAAGTAGTTGCATCTTTTGCACCATTTGCTGCTTTAGATCGTTACTGTCAGCAGCACTGCCGCATCTATCGTTCCTTAAATCCGGCTCGCCCTATCCCTTCCTCCTATGAGAGCAGCATTAAAATGCTTTATAGAAAAAACCCCGTGTCTCTGGCATTTAACGAAGCCCTTGCGACAAGCTTTTTAGCCTTGATTGAAGCAACCCTTGAGCATTTTCCCGAGAATATTTTCTGGGATTTTGATGGTATTTTTGCCGCGCTTTATATGACTAAAAATCTTGAAAAACTTGAGAACCTTTCCACGACCTTAACAGAACTTTTTGCGGGCTATGGAGCTAATTCCGTCGTCCGCTTTGCTTATACCCATGACTTTATTTTTGGCTTTGACTGGGCCCGCTGGGTAGCAAAAGCCCCTGAGGAGCGGCGGAACATCGGCCCTTTTGACCCAGCATTTCTCGCCTATTTAGAGCAACGAATGGGGGAGCTGAAAAGCTTGATTGCCGGTAATGATGCTAAATATGGCTCGCTTGCCAATGGCAAGATCCGCAATCCCTACGGCTTCAATCGTTCTCCCCCTGAGGAAGCTGCTTTACTCGAAAAGCTGGCTCGGGAGAAGGGTATTCCCGTAGCTGCTTGGGAGCTTTTTCCGCGAATTTCGTGGCAAAAAGACTACGAAAAAAAACGTGAAGCCGCCTATCGAGCGCTAAAATCGTTACTTCCCTCATAAGCCGCAATTTATACCCATCGTGTTTTGGCCTATAATTGAGTATGCTAACACGGCGCTGGCGCGAAAGCGCCAGCGCCGTGTCCTGACGAACGCAGTGAGGAAGGATCTTTCACATAACATCCAGATATCACGTGACAGATCCTTCGTCGCTTTGCTCCTCAGGACACGTCGCGGCACGAAATATGCTATTTCGCGCCAGCGACTAACTAGAGAGCTTCTAAAAATTTGCGAGAAACCATGACAAAAATACTCAGTATACTAAGCTTTGGATTGGGAATGCTCCTGGCAAGTGCCTGCACCACCACGAGGGTGACTACTAGCCCCAAAGCTCAAAAGGATAGCCGTAAAGAAACACCGCTTCGTCCAATGTTTGAGCCAAACGAAGCAAGTGGCATGCTTATTTTTGGAGTGATCCCCCGCCTGCCTGACAAGTGGTGGGAACAACCTGAAAATCCTCGCACAGGATCAACCTGGAATAAACAGACCTGGTACCTGTGGGGGGCTAACACAGGTAACTACCTACTCCTGAGTCCCAGGGATTTACTCAATGGTAGTGGCATGGCTTCGGTAGAATATGGCGCTACCCGGGGACACGGTCATCCCCAATACATAGGGATAATCACGACCTCAATCGAGGTAAAGCGCAATACTGAAGTGTTTACTAACGTTATGAAACACCTCGAGCAGGGAGGAAACGTGCTCGTTCCCACCTATGGGGAACGATGGTCCCTAGGTTCAGGCGCAGCGGTAAATAGATTTCCAGGTAGAGAATGGCTGCTTTCTCAGATTCAGCTTCTAAGCCACATCAGAGATCTCGCCAAAAAAGCCAAACAGGTGCAGTACGGTCAACATACCTACTGGGCGAATTGCATAGCACCTAAAAATCCCTGCGCTAACCGCGAGCTCAAACTAGGAGATGAGGGAACCTTTCCCTTGCAAAGCTTCGAACAACTTGAAGCCCTCTTAGCCCATATCCAGCAGGAATATTCTGCTCCAGCTGGTGTCTAAATTAAGCTCTCTTACAATTTACGCCCCAGGGCTAAGGCAAACTCAAGTCCCTGCAAGCGGGCACTGTTCAATCCCCGCCAACGCTCCGCACTAAGCTGCAACAAATAATCTTCCCCAGCAAAAAGAGTGCAAGCCAGCAGCGCACCTGCGCCGAATTCTCGGCTATAGCGATCATTGCGGGAAGTGATGGTGAGCGGCGGCTGCAGAGGGTACAAATAGAAAAAACGATAACCGAACGAGAGATACACGGGGAAATAAACCCGCAGCAACACGCTATTTTCAAAATAAACCCGCGCCAGGGCAAAACCCCGATCCGCAGCACGTGCTCCGCCAGCCTCGCCTAGGTCCTGAGGGAGTTCCGGCATATGCAGGTAATTACCACCGATGCCACTTACCCAGTACTCACTATGATAATAGCGATAGGCAAGGGTCGGCAGCAGCTTACCTGGTGCAAATTTCTCAGCACTTACTCCCCGGGGTAGCGCCTGATTCACCCCGAGCAGGACATAGGTACGATGATAGTAGGGAAGAGAATGCGCCCAGCTGCTTTCTTCATCGCCACGAGCACCGTCTGATCCACAGCCCAGCAGCAATACGCTCAAGCACCTAACCAGCAACTTTTTCCTGTTTTTCCACCACCACCAAACCAACCCGTCGATGAGACACTTCCTTTACTTCGACCTTAAGCGGCCCCAGCATCACTGTTTGCCCAATCTCGGGGAGCTCTCCCAGCATATGGGTGATTGCTCCGGAGAGGGTGTCTACTTCAATATCACGTAAATCCCGCGGCAAATCCTTAGGGATTATGGCAAAGTAATCCAGAAACTCATCAAAGTTGATCGCCCCCACCACTTCAAAGTGGCCGGGGCTTTTCTGGATAATCTTGGCTTTTTCGGAATCAAACTCATCTTGAATCTCTCCGACAAACTCTTCAAGAATATCCTCCAAAGTCACGACTCCTGCCGTCCCTCCATACTCATCAATAATAACGGTAATATGGTTTTTGGTCCGCTGGAGTTCTTTAAAAAGCTCCATAATAGTCTTTGATTCGGGAGTAAATAAAACTTTGCGCATCAGCTTTTGGGCGGTCAAAATACTGGTGTCTTCGCCCCTGGCAATTAGATGGAGAAGATCCTTAGCCAACACCACCCCAACAATATGATCCACGTCATCGTGATAAATAGGAATACGGGAGTGGCCGGAGTTGCGAATCTGCTCCAAAATTTGCTGAAAACTAGCCGATATTTCCAGGGTGGTAAGATCGGGGCGCGGGGTCATGATTTCCCGCGCGGTGGTCTCATCAAAATCAAAGGCACCCTCGATAATGTCCTTCTTGAGCTCTTCGATTACCCCTTCTTTACCACCCTCGTTGATGATAAATTCAATTTCTTCTTCAGTTATTAACGGGTTTTTGACTGCCCCCTTGGAAACTATCCTGATAAAAAAATCAGAGATTCCTGAAAGCACCCGAATAATAGGATAGGTCATAAAATAAATAACATAAATTATCTTTAGACAGGGAACCCCGAGCTGTACCGCATGCGCCTTACCAAAGGACTTGGGGATTACTTCGCCAAAGACTAAAACCAAAAAGGTCGTTATCCCCGTCGCAATACCCACCGCATTGCTGTCGGTGTATTTTTCTGCCAGATGGGTAGCAATCGCCGAAGCAAGAATATTAACGACCGTATTATAAAACAAGGTAGTAGTGAGTACGCGTCCGGGATAGTGCAACCAAAAACGCAGCGGGGCTGCAGCTTTCTTATTGCGGCCGTTCAGCAGGTGCTTGACCTTTAAAACCCCGAGGGAGGTGATGGCTGTTTCAGAACAAGCAAAAAACGCCGACATCACCAAACAGAGTAAGACCAGCAATAGCGAATAGGATTCATTTACCCAAAACTCAACGCTCATTTTTGTTTACCTGCCGTTTCCTTTGCACACAGTCTTGCCAGGGGGCAGCATCGCCACCTGCACTGAGGGCTGTAAGTAGGTACTCCTGCTCTGCCAGCATCACCGCCTCCTCTGCTGGTTCCCGATGATCATGACCACACAGATGCAACAAACCATGGATAATCAAAAAACACAGCTCTCGCTCCAGAGACTGCCCGATGGCCAGGGCATTTTCTTCTGCCACTTCCAAGGCTATCACTAAATCCCCTAAGACGAGGGGAGCCATCTCCTCTCCTCCTCCACCTTCCACCAGGCAGGCTTCGGGTTTACTGCCCTCACGGGCTGAAAGAGGCCGCTGCCAACTTAGCTGGGGAAATGAGAGCACATCCGTGGGAGAATCTTTGTGGCGAAAAGACTTATTGAGGGCGCGGATTTCTTCCCTATCAACCAGGCTGATACACAATTCAGCGCGCTCAAAACGCAAACGAGTCAACAGCGAGCGCACCATGGAAACTATTTTAGGTTTTTTAAGGCTAAAGAGGGCATGATGATGAATTATGCTAATGTCTAAAGGGGGGTCATCTTCCAAGAAAAAAACAATTCCTTATTTTATCACAACAATACCAGGAGCTTATATTTTAAATTGTGCTCGTACACCAATAAAGCAACCTGAACCAATCCTTCCATTCTAACAAAATTCTCAAAGCCTGGCACTAGGAGTTTTACGCAGTAGCAACACTTTGGGCAGCTTTTTTACGCCAAATTCCCTGAAAGATAGGGACCTCGGCCTTAAGGAAGCGCTCTTCAAAGACGCTACGCTGACCCTCAAGATTAACCGGCGCTTCTTGGCTGCTCTCCATGCTTGGACAGCCGTCAAAAAACCCAGCAACTGCCGCAAAATAGTTGGCGCAATCAGTCTTGAGCCAAAAAAAGCCCTCTTCCGCCAAAAGCCTGCTTAGCTGCGCGCAAAACTCTGGAGTTAGCAGCCGATTATGGAGCTGCCCCTTCTTCTTAGACCAGGGGTCAGGAAAAAATACCAGAACCCCATCAAGCTCTCGAGGGGCAAAAAGCTCAGGGCAATGGCGAGCATCCCCGAGAATCGCACACACATTGTCCCGCCCGAGGGCCTGCATCCGTTCGGCCGTGATCATCACTCGTTTATAGGTAATATCCATAGCGAGGAAGGCCCAGGAAGGGTGAGCTGCGGTCATCGCCGTAAGGGTTTTGCCCTTATGCATACCGATTTCGAGCACAAGCTGCTGAGGACTCTGCTTATCCCGACGTCGCTCAGCAAAATAGCCTCGCCATTGCCCCAAACGACCGCGTAAAGCGGGTCCATAAAGGGCAGGAAAAGCTGGATCGCTACTGCGGGTTTTGAGCTGGGCCACATAGGGATTGACCTCTGAGCGAAGCCGTTCACTCAGGTCATCAAAGATAGCTACTTTTCTCAGAGGCATGGGCGAATACTTTAAGCAGTTATGAATATTGGTTAGTCTCCCCAGTGGGGACCTTCGAGGAAAACAGGAGGTTCGCAGGACGATAAGCCGGATTTTGTCGTGAACTACCATTTATCTAGGCCGCCTGTTACCAGGAGGCTCGAGCGACTTACCCGAAAGGCTACGCAGGACTGGCGCTGCCCATGTTGCCATGGACTCCTTTCTTATTTAGTCTTGCTTCAGATAGGGTTTACCTAGCCGGACATGTCACCATGCCGCTGGTGGGCTCTTACCCCACCCTTTCACCATCACCGCTCCAGAACCGAAGCTCCGCAGGTTGGCTGACTACTCTCTGTTGCACTTGCCGTCGGGGGGATACCCCGCCTGGTCGTTAACCAGTATCCTGTCCAATGAAGTCCGGACTTTCCTCTCCCTCGCCTCGCCCAAAAGCGAAACTCAGCAGCGGTAGTTTATCCAACGTTCCACCTGAACCCTCGAGGTGTAGGAGGGTTACCCCTCCCCCTTCCCTTTGTCAATGGCTTGTTGGCTAAATCACCCATCTTCGGCGTCAGCTTCGTCGCTGCGCGTGCTCACGGCCAGACGGCCGCTCCGCTGCTCGCT
>JAHFAI010000003.1:32514-87398 GCA_023250635.1 Deltaproteobacteria bacterium
TGTAGGAGGGTTACCCCTCCCCCTTCCCTTTGTCAATGGCTTGTTGGCTAAATCACCCATCTTCGGCGTCAGCTTCGTCGCTGCGCGTGCTCACGGCCAGACGGCCGCTCCGCTGCTCGCTCCTCGCTTCCTTGAATCTGGGTAATTTATCCAGCAAGCCGTGTGGGGGAGAAGTGTTTAGGAGCGGGAGAAGTGTTTAGGAGCGGGAGAAGTGTTTAGGAGCGGGAGAAGTGTGGTAGGATCTTCCTTTTGGAGGAACTCCATGTCCCACTGCCCTGCTTGTACCTCGGAATTTACCTATAACGATGGCAATATGTTAGTCTGCTCAGCCTGTGCCCACGAATGGATCGACAACGGAGGAAGTACCGCTGCCCCCGTAGAACAGAAACCTCTTGTTAAAGATGCTAATGGCCAAATTCTTAAAAATGGTGATACCGTCACCGTGGTGAAAGATCTTAAAGTCAAAGGCTCGTCCCTAGTGATTAAAGTCGGTACCAAAGCAAAAAATATCAAACTGATCGAGGGTGATCACGATATCGATTGTAAGGTAGATGGTATCGGCCCAATGCAATTGAAATCGCAGTTTGTCAAAAAAATTTGATCCTGGTCTTCTTCCATGAGAAACCCGAAGGGAACAAAGGCCTATGGCAAAAATTCATTCTTTTAGCTGTACTATTCACGAAACCAATCTTGATGTATTTGGCCATATGAACAATGCCGCCTACCTGCGCTTGTTCGAAGAAGCACGTTGGGAGCTGATGGCTAGCAATAACTATGGTTTGCAGGTAATAAAGGCAAGTGGGCTCGGACCGACAATACTCGAGATTACCATTAAGTTCCTGCGGGAGCTTAACGCTCGCAATCAGGTTCGCATTGAGAGTGAAGTGCTTTCCTATCATAAAAAAATAGGCAAACTCGAGCAGCGTCTCTTTCGTGGCGAGGAACTCTGCTGCACCGCAGTCTTTACTATAGGATTATTTAGTCTCACTGAACGCCGTTTGGTTCTACCTACCCCGGAATGGCTTCTCGCCATCGGCTATACTTAGAATCTTGTCATAATCATCAGCCTGGATCTCATCCTCATGGGCAGCCTTATTACGGACCTCAGCCCCACAGCGCCGACAACGAAACACCAGCACAATGCCTTTTTTGGGATTTAAAAAATAAGAACGTGGCTCGAGTACCCCCTGGCAAGGATTAGCACGATCGCCAGGATTGATGTCCACGTGCTTACCCTGCAGGCAGAAAGGACAGTGATCGCGGCAACCACTCTGGGCCGGTTTTACCACCGAAGCGCAGCCTTCGCAGATAAAGGCATCATTGTTATGGGTAAATTTTCCGAGCATTATTATGACCTAGGTTTTCAACCAGCCGGTTTTATCCATAACAAAACCGAGGCCGTACACTGCTGCCAAAAAAGGAAAAATCAAGCCCACAAAGGGCAGTACCAGCAAAAATTCAAAAAACTCGCCATAAGAATCAATTTTAAAATCATCGCGGGAAAAAATCATCGCTGTGCCTCGCCAACAAAGTCCGATACCTTTCTTATGGCCTCCATAGGCCAAAAGTTCAAGGCTAATTTCAACGAGGAATAAGCACTGCATAGGAAGGAACAGATTTTAAAAAATCATAAATCCCGGCGGTGGTTCCACAACCCAAATCACGCAAGTCGCGCGCCACCCCTTGGGCTTTAAAGTTCTTTTCTCTGCTGGAAAGATCAGCTTGATTTGCCAGCTTTGTGCCTTTGCCTATAGCAACAAAATAATCTTCGAGAGAGTGCTCTATCTCGTCAACCGAGTTAATCCCGAAAGCGGCCTTCAGGGTAGCCCGATCTATTATACGCATTGCTTTTGTGCAGCTTTTAAATTCACCCTGAGGGGTATGAAAAGCACCAGCAACAAGCAGCACTTGCTTACCAGAATCCATTTCTTCCTGGGCGGAGAGAACCAGAGAGTCGTTGCGAATTTTTAATATTTTTTCGTGAGCCAACGAAGTCGAGCTCTTAATCTCATTATCCCAGCCAATGATGCGGGCAAGATCAACTTTAGAAACTAAAGATAGTTTCTTTTTATCATCTTCTGCGAGTTCTTTTTTGAGATCTTCAATTATCTTCAATCTAAATATTTCGACGACGTCTACCGTATAAGCTATTTTTTTAGAGCGCATATGTATTGCCGCTAAAATATTGATGACATCTAGAAAGGCGTAGAGGTCTCCCTTTACGCTCTTCCCCTTTAGTATCCACTCAATCAGCAGAGATCCCTCCTCGCGCAGCAAAAATCCGATTGCCTGCCCCTCTGCCAAAAGACCTTCGGGATAATTATGGGTTTCTCCAAAGATAACAACTGCAGCGTTCATAAAATCTGCTTCCTGATCTGGAAACACCACAAACTTCTCCCTAATTTCCTCCTCAGTTAGTCCAGGATCAGCAATTTTCTTGGCAATATCGTTAAAAACAGCAACGGTTGAAACGAATAAAGGCGGGGAGGGTAATTTTTTCTGCTGCGGGGGGTTGACGGGAGAAAAAGATTTATTCGCTTCTTTTTCGCAGCCAAGCAGGCAAAATAACAGGATAATAATATTTAAAAGCCCAGAGAAAACCAGGGCTTGTTTTGAACGCAACATATTTGTTCTTTAATCCTCTCAAGGGGCAGCTGACTTATAAGAGAGCATTTATCAAGAAATTTTGATTAAAACAAGCCCTCTTGTCGAGCAAGCTTAACCGGCAAACAAAGGGATAAAATTGCCGAAAACTTCTCCTATTTTTCGGTCTAACTTGCCTCTAAAGCTGTTAAAGACGCATTTTTCGTAAATACGCTCATCAAGTTGGTTTTTATAGTCCAAAGACGGGAGCAAGTGGATAAACTTTAGGTACTCCGTCACTTCTTCAAGTTCATCAAAATACGCCCCCGTCTCAACCGCGCCGTTATAGCGCGCAAAGGCGCCATCATAGTAACTTCGCTTATTCAAGATATTCGTTATCTCTTCAGCAGAAAGATTGATTGCCCTTTGCGCTAGTTTTTCTTTGGCAACAGCACGAGCCACCCTGTAGGTACAAGCTGAGGTACGAATAGTCTCCCAGGAAATCGCCTCTTTAAGATAGTGATGATGAGCAAGCGCCGCGCTTAAATCAATCACTTGCTCTTTGAGGCGTTTTTTATCGGAAACAAATAATCCCGGAGAGCTAAGTGATTTTTGTTGCTGACTATAGCCGCATTTTTGGGAAACTTTTTGATCAAGCAGCTGATAATCTAACTGCGGCAAGTGGCCAAAATAGCTTTTAAAAGCAGGTGAGCTAGCCAGCTCAATCTGGCGTTTAGTCAAAACCCCAAAGAGGGGATGTTGGCCACGTAGTTCCCCGCGAGAGTCGGGCTGCAAAGACAAAGCAATAATTTCGAAATTAATTTCGGCAATTTTACCAAGCGGCGAACCTAGTCGCAGCTGAAAAGCTAGATGATACTCAAACGATTTACCTAAGTTAGCGCGAAGTTCCTGAGGAGAAATCGAGGTCAAATCCTGGATGTTTTTTGCTGCATACTGCTCGGCGACGTCGTAGATACAACGCGAGGCTTTGATCTGTTGCCAACTATTAGCATTCCCGAGATAATGCTGATGGACCACGGCGGCACTAAGCTCAACTATTTGTTCAAGGTATTTTTTTTTATCCACAGCAAAATCACCACTGACTTCTTCCTGCCAGGGATATTTTGCGGCGGTTAAGCAGAAAAAATAGAACAGCGTGAAGCCAATGTTTTTTGCCAGAGATTTTTTTAGCATAATTGCCCCTTTAACGACTTTGTCTATAAAATCCCTGAGATAGTAAACCGGTAATGATGAGAGAAATGATGGCCCGCCATTTTTTCGGGGCTGGGGAGGTCCTTCGCTCCGCTCAGGATGACGCGCTGCGCTCAGGATGACGCGCTGCGCTCAGGATGACGCGCTGCGCTCAGGATGACGGGGGGGAAGACAACTGCTCGAGCATCCGCTGGAGCAATTTTTTATCTACCGGACCAGAGGTTTTATGACGAACAATACCGCGAGCATCGATAAAAAATGTCTCCGGCACGCCGCTTACCCCGTAATCCACACTTGCCCGTCCACTCTTATCAAGGCCAAGGGGAAAGGTTTTGCCATTAGCCGCGGCAAATTCCCGCACCGCTTCGCCACTATCCTGCACGGCAATGCCAAGCACGGCAATTTTGTCCTTATGGGCCTGCCAGAATTCTTCCATGGTTTTGGTCTCACTCGCACAACTTTGACACCAGCTTGCCCAAAAATTAAGGATCAGCGGCTTGCCAGCAAAATCCGCCAAAGTTATTTTGCCCCCCGAGGAAAGCTCGAGGTGCTCACTCCCGCTTATCAAAGGGACTTCAAAATTAAGCGCTTTTTTACCAAGAAAGGCCGCTTGCGGCGCCTGACCAGAGGGTTGACTGAGTGCCCAAGCGAGCAAAGCTATAGTCGCCACAATAAATAAAAAACCAGCAAAGCTACGCAAGCGCTCTGACCAAGAAGATCTTGATGCCATAAGTATTCCTAACCAACAAACTACTTTTCAACTATTTCTCAACTATTTCTCAACTACTCAAGGCTTGGTGCAGTTTTGCTGCTTTCAAGGCGCGAGCAGCGGAGCGGCCGTCTGCCCGTGAGCACGCGCAGCAACGAAGAAAGCTGCGAAGATGCACCAAGACCTGAGTAGTTAGATTTTGCTGAAAAAGGGCGCCGGAAGGCGGCCCTTTTTCAGCAAAATCGTGTCCTGAGCCGCCGCGGCGAAGGATCTGTCACGTGATATCCGGATGTTATGTGAAAGATCCTTCCTTACTGCGTTCGTCAGGACACGGCGCTGGCGCTTTCGCGCCAGCGCCGTGTTACTGCCCAAATAAAGATTTTTCTAGCAAACCCTTGTCAAGAGAATGGTCTTTACCAGGCGCCTTATATTCTTCCGAGTGCTTTACCATAAGCTTTTGGGCGGCAAACTGCTGCCCATCAGCTCGGATACGCCCTTCTACCACCACCCCCGAATTTTCCTTAAACATATCGGGAGGGGCGCCATGGTAAGCAACGGTGAGCCGATGGCCTTTTAGATCGCTCAACACAAAACTTAGGCTTAGTTCCTGGGCTTGCCAGTGAACCGAGCCCCCTTCGACCATCCCGCCAATGCGAATCGTTTGCTCGCTGAGGCTTGCTGCTTGAGCCTGTGCCTCGTGGGGAACATAGAAATACACGCTATTAGTACTCAGCTGCAAGAGCGACATACCCACCACGGTCAAGGCAATAATAGTGGCGGCTACGATCCAGCGATTACGTTTTTTCTGGCTCTGCATGCTATAAAGCACTCTCTAAATGTGTAAGTATTGCCTCGAGTTTAAGCCGCTGTCGCCTCACGGCATACATCATCAAGCTAATGCCGACGATGCCCCAAGAATAGGCTGCGATGATATACGCAAGATTCGTCATAGGTTCCCTCAATAGCGGAGGCTTTTTTTTATCAACTGAGTATCGATCTCTTTTTGCAAGCCTAAGTTTATCCCTCGCTGCCAGATCAACCAGAGAGCCAAGAGACTAACACCGGCAATTCCTCCTAGAAGCAGGCTCAAAAACTCCCCGGCAATCAAACCTTGTCCCCCTTGAAACAGACTCGGGGGCTGGTGCAGTGTACGCCACCAGGTTACACTTTTATAAATAATCGGCACATCGGCAAAAATTAACAAGCCGAGAATAGAGCAGACTTTTGTGCGTAAAACCGGGTCCGATACGGCCGACCACAAGAACAAATAGCCACCGTATAGCAGTAATAAAATAAATGTCGTCGTCAGGCGCCCATCCCAGGTCCACCACACCCCCCAGGTGGGTTTGCCCCAAATAGATCCCGTTACCAAAGTGATTAGGGTAAATGCCAGCCCAACCTCAGCAGCTGCCCGCCCATACAGCACTGCCTGTCCAT
The DNA here is from genome assembly GCA_023250635.1 of Deltaproteobacteria bacterium. GTDB lineage: Bacteria > Bdellovibrionota_B > Oligoflexia > Oligoflexales > Bog-1112 > JAHFAI01. The sequence goes on from JAHFAI010000003.1 coordinate 38,456, forward strand.
GCTTGTTTCTTTTAAGTCCATAAATGCTTGCCACAAACAGCACAAACGAACACATAAAAGCGGCAAAAGCAGCGGGAACATGCATATAAATTATACGGTAGACATCACCCTGATGCTCTTCGCTGCCCAGACCTATCAGGGCGTAGCCCCATAAGCTCAGAAGCAAAACGTACAGCAGCAAGCCTAAGCACTGCGTCCAACCTTGCCCGATCCTTTGTTGCAATTGTTAATCCCCCACTAATTCTGCAAAGAGCACCGCGCTTAAGGTAATAAAAATAACATCAAAACCGAGAAGCAATCCCAGCCACTGCCAGGCTGCAGCGCTCCCACTGATAAAACCAAGAACAGCCTCAGAGGCTGCCAACAGCACCGGAATAGCGAGGGGAAAGTACAGCAGGGGGAATAATACTTCCCGCCCCCGAGCTTTGAGCATCATCGCCGCAAGCAGCACCCCCAAAGCCGATAAGCCAGCCAGCATCAAGACAACAACCCCCCAGAGTGCCGGGGAATATAACAAGAACAGGGTAGCTTGACCATGGAAAAGCCCGGAGAGCAAGATCATCGGCACAATCACCAGCAAGCCAAAGATCATGGCTAAACAATATTTGCCAGCAAACCAAGCCAGCCTATGGAGGGAATAAGTTTGCAATACTTCAAAGGCACGGTCCTCGGCATCGGCCTCAAAAATTCGTGAGAAACAAAGGTGCAGAGCAAAGAGCATGGTGAGAAAAATCTCCGCCACAAACAGTTTTACCTGCACCGCTTCCGCCTGCTCATCGAGAACAAAGTTAAACAGTAGCAACATCAATGCCGCGAAGAATAAGGGGGTAAGCAGACGCTCTTTTTCCTGAAATTCAACCCTAAAACCTTGGCGCACTATGCGGATAAATCCTCCCACTAAACTCATCTCCATTTATCCTGCAAGACATACTGCCGCACCGTTAAACCCGCAAGCGAGACAAGATCATGGCTCACGACTACAGCCATACCTCCTTGCTCTACGTGGTTTTGCAGAGCTTCCCGGAAGAGCTCCACCCCTCGAGTATCAAGACCGTAAATAGGTTCATCAAGCAACCAGCAGGGGGCTGGCGAGAGGCTCACCCGGGCCAAGGCCAGCCTTCTCCGCATTCCCGTGGATAAAAAACCAACCGCCAATCTCTCTTGGAGCAAAGGACTTGCTAACCCCCAGCGCAGCAAAGCTGTACGTATGGTTTCCTCAGCAAGCGGCTCAGACGATAAGCTCGACCAAAAGCGCAGATTGCTCAACGCATTCAATTGCAGATAGAGGCCATTGGCTTCGGCAGCAAGATAAGCAAAAAATTCCCCGCGTTGAAGGGAAGGAAATCCGGCCTCCTCCTTGCCCCAGGTAACCTGGCCAGCAGAAGGACTTAAAAGACCAGCCAAAATCGCCAAAAGCGTTGATTTACCAACGCCATTGGAGCCACGCAGATGAAGAATTTCACCGGGTTTAACGGTAAACGAAAGATGCTGAAATAGCTCGACGTGATCATACCTAAAACTGAGGGAGGAAATTTGTAACATTGGTTGTCATCTTTTTTCTCAAACCTCTCACCCGATCTGCGGCTTGACGAAGTCGTTGCTTAAACGCTCTACTTTCCTCGGCAGCATAACAGAGGGCAGCATGAGCCTCCCGCCAAAGGCGAATATCCTTGCAGATCAACAAAAGGTCAATACCGCTTTCAACGGCTTCAACAATCCGCGTTCCAAACTCAGTAACTTGTGCGTTCACTGCTGCCATAGTCATATCATCGCTTACAGCCACCCCCTTGAAGCCCAGATCTTTACGCAGCAATCCTTCAATAATTATTGGCGACAAAGAAGCTTCGCGATGATCGAGACTTGGATAAATACAGTGACTTAACATTACCAATGAAGCTGCAGAAATCAGCTCCCGAAAAGGGAGTAAATCCCTTTGTTGAAGCTCTGCAAGAGACTTGTCCACTACTGCAGAGGTAACATGGGTATCGCTACGTCCACCGCCCTGACCGGGAAAATGTTTAAGACAACCGAAGAGACCGGTTTTTTGCATTCCCGCCAAAAAAGCCCCAGCCCGAAGAGCCACCTGCTGAGGATCTCGCGAAAAAGCTCGATCACCAATGCTGTGATGAGTGTGCTCGCCTAAAACATCAAGAACCGGAGCAAAATTAAGCGTAATCCCGAGTTGCCGCAATGCCTGACCAACTTCCCCACCATAGGCTGAAAGTTCAGCTAAAGCACCCTCATCAGCACGCTCCTTCGCCAATAATAAGGCAGGACCTTGATTGGGAAAAGGAGCTTTTAGACGAGCGACTCGTCCCCCTTCCTGATCCATAGCAATAATAAGCGGAAGACTGGCATCGTCACGAAGAGCCTGGAGCTCACTCGTCAATTGACCTAGCTGAGAGAAATCACTGATGTTGCGGGAGAAAAGAGTCACCCCGGCTGGCGCCAAGGAACGGAATAACTCCCGTTCCTCTTCAGAAACACGGAAGCTATTTAATCCGCCAACTAAAACTGCAGAAGCATCTCGAAAAATAGCAAGCGAAGGCTTACTCATCGATTATTTGAAGAATATAGCGCTTAGAAATCTTTGCTGCGGCACAATTGAGAATCGTGCGAATCGCATCAGCGGTTCTGCCCTGGCGCCCTATAACCTTTCCAATATCTTCCTTTGCTACCTTGAGTTCAATAATGTTGGTCTGATTACCCTGAATCTCATTGATGTCGATCCGTGAGGTTTCGTCCACCAAAGCCTCAGCTATGTAGGTGACCAACGCCTTCATCGAAATGTCATGTTCAGCGCTCATGGTTTATATTCCGCAATGTTTAATCCGTATCTGCGAAAGGAGGCAGCATATCCCGCCAAATTATAACCCTATGGTATATTTTCGTGCGTAGAGTCGTCAAGGGATAGCGCCGTGGGTAGCAGACACAGGCCCCATAAGGCTATTTAAGGCGATAGGATCGTAGAACTGCCTGATTCGCCTTGCTGCGATCCCGCTGCATGCGCTCCCCATTCTTGCGGTTTATCTGCATAACCTCGTTAAAACTAGGCTCCACAGAAGCCACAAGAGCCCCAGCCCCCTCCACCACCACAGCTGGCGGATAGCTACTCGATGCACAGGCCTTTTTATTTAAGTAAATAACATTATTAATTTTATCATCAGCCATGGGCTCTGCTCCTTCGAGGATCAAGAAAACTCCCGTGCTGCCAAAGAGTTGGGCTACACCATAGGGCTGCTTTATGGGATGTCCTTTATCAGGTATTTCAACTTCTGTGCCAAGGGTTATTTCCAGCTTCTTTAAGCGGGAACAAAAAGACCTCCGCCTGGCATAGATTTTGCTCTGCTTTATGAAGAAAGTACGGAAAGAACAGGAAAAACAGGCAAATCGTCGACCAGCAGCGAGGCCCCTATGTCACAACATATGACTATTGTTGATCTAGCTCGTTATAACAGCCAAGCTTTTGCCCATAAAACCCTGTTGGTTTTTGAGCGCAGCTGTCAAAAAAAGAGACAGTCGACTACTGAGGGTGAAGAACTCCGCTTAGCCACTGAATACCGCAAACGTTTGCGCTTTCCTCGCCTATTAAGCCAGGCCAATGCCCAAACCAGAAGCTTGCATCAGCTCCTGGACTTGTTGCAAAGAGCTGAGCGCGGCTAGACATAGGGCGTTACTGCCGAGTTCTAAGCAAGAGCCCCAATAAAGGGTAATTGTCGATACTTACCGTTAAAATCCATTCCATAGCCCACCACAAAGCGATTGGGGATTTCAAAGCCCACATAAGAAATATCAAAGTGCATTCGATGTTGAGAGGGCTTAGCAAGTAGAGTACAGACTCGCAGAGAAGCAGGCTGGCGCACCAATAACACCTTGAGTAAATAGTCGACGGTCAGACCGCTATCAATAATGTCTTCTATTAAAATCACCTGCTTACCTGCTATATCGGCACTCACATCCTGAATTAAGCGCACATGTCCGGTAGAAGTGGTACCCTGATAAGATGAGACGCTGATAAATTCGATATCCGCCGGCCGAGCCATGGATCGCAGCAGATCCGCAGTAAAAATAAAGGCCCCCTTCAGCACCGAAACAAACACCAAGTCCCCCGAATGCTCGGGGTGATCTTTGCTAATTTCTTCGGCCAGTCTCTCGACGCGAGATTTTATTTGCTCCGGAGAAATTAAAACTCTCGGGATTTCCATAACCTTCTCCTACAAGGAAAAAACCTTATTAACTTATTAGTTATACCACTTTAGCTGCTAAAGCGACCGCCCATAGCAAAATTTAATTGACAAATCAATGCAAAATCGTATAATACCTTGCTTTAAATCAAGTTTTAGTACGGTTTCGAGGCTTAACAATGGAACTTATTGAAGTTGTTCACGACCATTCAGCTAATAAAATTAAAAAACTACCCCCTTCGGTAGTTAAAGATATCGAACTTAAAAATCAAGCTCGCCGTCTGGCTAATCTCGCCCCGATTAAAATTCGCATCCGCGTCTGTATTGCCTGCACCCAGGCATTTGAATCCGCTGGAAACCGAACTTGCGGCTGCAACACACGCAGTACCGGCTATATTGCGGGGCGCGAAATTATTTAAGGTTATTCCCACGATTTTTCGTTTTGCCGATCTCCTCTTGCTCTTGCCTTACTCTTGCCCTGCTCTTGCCCTTCTCTTGTCCTTTCTTATTTGCTATGTTTATCCCTCCTAGCTTTGTCATGTTATTAACTACCTAATTATTAGCGGTTGTCCTGGCTGAAATGAAGGGACTTGTATGCCAACAACAAATACGGAACTGAAGGCGTGGGTCGAAGCAAGCGCGCAATTGACTAAGCCGGAACGCATTCACTGGTGCACCGGCAGCGATCAGGAGTACGAGCAGATTACCCGCGAGCTCGTCCGAACCAAGGAACTTCACCCACTCAATAGCGGAACCTTTCCCCACTCCTATCTTTATCGATCCGACCCCAGTGATGTTGCACGCACTGAACACCTCACCTTTGTCTGTACCAAAGACAAAGAGACGGCTGGCCCTAACAATAACTGGCTCGATCCCCAGGTAGCCCATCACAAAATAGATGCCCTTTTTGCAGGCTGTATGCGCGGAAGAACGATGTATGTTCTTCCTTATTGCATGGGACCACTGGGCTCTCCTTACTCTCGCTATGGCGTCGAAATTACCGACAGCCCCTATGTGGTAATTAGTATGAAGATAATGACGCGCATGGGTAACGATGCTCGCCATTTTATAGAACAGGGTCAGCCCTTTGTTAAGGGGCTGCACTCCGTCGGAGACCTTTCTCCAGAACGCCGATTCATTATGCATTTCCCTGATGAGATGATGATTAAAAGTATCGGCTCCGGCTATGGGGGCAATGCCCTGCTTGGCAAAAAATGCCACTCGCTCAGACTGGCAAGCTATCAGGCCCAGCATGAAGGCTGGCTTGCTGAACATATGTTGATTGTCGGCGTCGAAAATCCCCAGGGAGAAACCCACTATATTGCGGCTGCGTTTCCTTCGGCATGCGGCAAAACTAACTTGGCCATGTTGATTCCCCCTGAGAGCTATAAAGGCTGGAAAGTATGGACCGTTGGCGATGATATTGCCTGGATTCACCCCGGCAAAGATGGGCGTCTTTACGCTATCAACCCCGAAGCTGGTTATTTTGGCGTAGCCCCAGGCACCTCTGAAAAAACCAATCCCAACGCCCTGGCCTCGCTGCAGCATGATGCGATTTTTACCAACGTGGGACTCACTGCCGATAATGAACCATGGTGGGAAGGAATGACCACCAAGTCCCCAAGCATCGATTGGCTGGGCAATAAATATAGCTACCCCGGGCCAGCAGCCCACCCTAACTCGCGTTTCACCGTAGCTGCAAAGCAATGTCCGAGCTACAGCCCTCAAGCTGAAAACCCCCAGGGGGTACCACTCTCGGCCATCGTCTTCGGTGGACGTCGCCCACGCTTGATCCCCCTCGTCTGCGAAGCAAAAAACTGGGCCCATGGAGTGCTGATGGGAGCGTCCCTCGCTTCGGAAACCACGGCTGCTGCAACTGGTCAAGTAGGAATACTTCGCCATGACCCCATGGCCATGAAACCTTTTTGTGGTTATAACTTTGGACGCTACTGGCAACACTGGTTAAGTTTTGCTGATAACTATTCCCAGTTACCCAAAATCTTCTCCGTCAATTGGTTTCGTCAGGACGAAGCAGGAAAATTTCTCTGGCCCGGTTATGGCGAAAACATTAGAGTTCTCGAATGGATAATCGCTCGAGTTAAAGGCCAGGCCGAAGCATGCCCCACTGCAGTTGGGTTTCTTCCCGCAGAGGGGGCCCTCAATATGAAGGGTTTGTCTCTATCGCCCACGCACCTTGATCAGCTTTTGTACGTTGATCATGCTGGATGGAAAGACGAGTTAGAAAAGACTCGTGCCTATCTGGAACAATTTGGCGATGACTTGCCCGCTGGGCTTTTGCGTACTCTTGAGAGCAACTATAAAAGTCTATAGAGAGGCCTGATAACAACCTCTCTTGCAGAAGAGGTGACCGGTGACTATTCTCCAGAAAATAGCTCGTCTCTGTCCTCAGCGCCAGACTCCTGGCTTAGATGAGGAGACCGTCACTCGCTTTATCGCCAATGATCCCCAGCTTAACGAAGCAATTCGTGCTGCAGATCAGCGCCTCAGCGAATTTTCTCCCGCAGAACGAGAACTACTTTCCCGTCCTGAAGCAGAACAGATCACCGAGCTGCAGCACGGCTTTGTCAATTTCTACCCCCAGACGGTGGTCAATCCCTATGTGGGTCTTGCGGCCCAAGGACCATGGATTATCACCACCGCTGGAGCAGTAATCTACGACGCCGGTGGCTACGGCATGCTTGGCTTTGGTCATAATCCACCAAGAATTGCTGCTGCTCTCGCCCACAGCCAAGTCATGGCTAATATTATGACGGCTAGCTTTTCGCAAAAAAAATTCACGGAGGCTTTGCGGCAGGAAATCGGTAAAAACGCTCATTTTTCTCCAGGCAAGGCTCCTTACAGCCATTTTCTCTGCCTTAATTCTGGCTCAGAGGCCATGACCCTAGCCGCCCGCTTTGTGGATCTTAATGCCCACACCCAACTGAGGGGCAGCTCCTCTCACAAGATTAAAATTCTGGCGATAGAAGGCTCCTTTCACGGGCGTACTGACCGCCCAGCCCAGTTCTCCCATTCAAGTTTACCGGTATATCAAAAGCATCTAGCTTCCTTTGCTCACCTCACTAACTTAGTGGTGGTCAGGCCTAACGACCTTGATCATCTGCACCAGGTATTTGCCGAGGCTCGAGGTCAGCAGAATTTTTTTGAAGCTTTTTATATGGAACCGGTGATGGGCGAAGGCGATCCAGGCATGGCTATAAACCCAGAATTTTATCGAGAAGCGCGACGTCTTACGCGAGAGATGGGATCCTTGCTGGTCGTGGATTCAATTCAAGCAGGCTTACGAGCTCATGGTTGCCTGAGCATTATCGATTATCCCGGCATGGAAGGCATTAGCCCACCCGACATCGAAGTATTTTCTAAGGCGCTCAATGCCGGACAATTCCCTCTTTCGGTGCTTGCAGTGAATGCGACAACTGCTGCTTTGTACGTTGATGGCATCTACGGCAACACTATGACCTCTAATCCTCGTGGTTTGGAGCTTGCCAGTGCGGTACTTGCCCAAGTAAGCCCAGCCCTTGCTCGCAATATTAGCGAGATGGGCAAGGTTCTGCTGGAAGAATTTAAAAAACTCCACCGCGAGTTTCCCCAGCTTATTAAAGCGGTAAAGGGTACCGGACTGTTGCTATCGATACAGATCAATCCGGACTACGGTTCAGTTTCGGCAGCTGGCGGTATGGAGCAGCAGCTGCGCCAGGCAGGGCTCGGAGTGATTCACGGGGGCAAGAATAGCCTGCGCTTCACTCCGCATTTTCAAATCAACACCGCTGAAGTTTCCCTAATCGTCGGCAAATTACGCGATCTTTTTCAAGCGGCAACATAGCCCTCACGAATAGCGTAAGTTGCCAGATCAACCTGAGAATGCAAACCAAGTTTCGCCATAATATTTGATTTATGACGTTCCACCGTTTTCGCGGTAATATGAAGCGACTTGCCGATATTTTTAGCCTTCATTCCCTTAGCAACACAGCACAGCACTTCTACTTCTCGGGGACTGAGCAGAGAACGCCGAGGAGAATAAGCCCCCTGAGAAGGGTCAAAGGAATAACGAGAAATTAATCTTACTTTGATATCTTCAGAGAAATACTTCTTGCCCTCATGCACGGTGCGAATAGCGGAGAGTATGCCCTCAATGGATTCAGTTTTAGAAATAAATCCTGCGGCTCCTGCTTCTAATCCCCGCTCGAGGTTTGCATCGGTGACGGAAGAAACTAAATAAAGGAGATGAATGCGACGCCCCAGTTTGTTCAAGGTATTGCTGAGTTCAAAGGGACTCACGCCGTTCATGGTAAGATCGGTAATAATAATCTCCGGTTCTTCTTGAGCGATAAGATCAAGACACTGACTTAGGCAGGAACCTTGGCCGACCACTTCGAGATCCTCGAATCTTTCCAACAAGGAGGCCAGTCCTTCACGCATAATTTGGTGATCATCAATCAACATGACGCGGATGGTTTCTTGATCAATTCTTACCAGGTCTTCGAATACCTTGCTCCCTACCGGTGCAAATTTAGCTACTGATTCCGTTGATGGCGCCGTCTCTTGCATATCATTCTCCTGGCTGGTTGCGGATATTTTACATATTTAGGTGATGAGTAAATATGATAGTAGACAAGTCCCCAGGGGAATCAAACTAGGCATTTTACCCATTTTATCTCTCTCTAACCTCTTTGTTTGACGAGATCGTGCCACAGACATCCTCAAAGCAACAATGGATATTTGCTTGCAGGCCAGTCCCCATAAAAATCCCTCGATTAAAACGTGATATAATTGTAAAAGTACCACCGGAAATTTAGTTCCCATCCAAAAACAAGGGTGATCTATCTATGGAAAAACTGCTGGGTTTATTTATTGGCCTTAAACTTGCTATGCTAGCCCTCGAAATGTGGCTCCGGCGCCTGAATCGCAACTACTACCTCGATCAGCGACGCCAAGAGGAAGCTGCAGGCACCCTGGGGATTGGAGCTGAAGATTTTGCCAAAATGCTTTCCTATAGTAAGGCAAAATATCGTTTTGCCAATTATGCTGCTCCACTCCAGCTGCTCGGCTTTCTCCTTTTTGTAGCCCTGGGAGGTTTTGGCCTTCTCGAGCAAGGGGCTCTCCATCTGGCTGCTGACCTCGGTGGGGGAGGAATTCTCACTGGCCTGCTCTTTTTTGCCTTACTAGGCGGACTCTCTCTGCTCACCTCGCTGCCCTTTGATCTTTACTCACAGTTTGTGATCGAAGAAAAACATGGCTTCAATCGCCAGAGCCTTGGAGGATTTTTTGGCGATCTGCTCAAATCCCTGCTGGTTTCTCTGCTACTGGGCACTCCCGTGCTCGCCGCTATCCTCTGGTTTATGGCGAGCAGCGGTAGTTTATGGTGGCTTTGGGTCTGGGTATTTATCACCGCCTTTAGCATTGTCGCTGCTTGGCTTTTCCCCACCTTTATTGCTCCCTTATTTAATAAGTTTACTCCCCTCAGCGAGGGCAGCTTAAAAGAAGCTATTTTTGCACTTGCTGCCAAGGTAAAATTCAAAACTTCGCAAGTTTTTATTATGGATGCTTCCCGGCGTTCAGGGCACGGAAATGCCTATTTTACCGGTTTATTTGGCGAAAAACGCATAGTACTCTTTGATACCCTCATCAACAAAATGAGCGACCAACAAGTCGTCGCGGTTCTTGCTCATGAATTGGGTCATTTCAAGCTTCGTCACGTATTTTGGGGGATGATACGAGGAATCGTGATGAGCGGCCTAATCTTTTATGGTCTTAGTTTGTGTTTGCCACTTCAAGACTTCTACCATGCTTTTTATTTTAGCGGGGTAAGCGATTTTTCTGCCCTAGTCGTTTTTTCTCAGTGGTACGGATTGCTTTCCTTCTGGTTACAACCACTACAATCTGCCTGGTCACGAAAAAACGAATTCGCTGCTGATCGCTTCGCCGTAGAGACCATGGCGGGGAGCCAGGATCTGCGCTCTGCCTTAATCAATCTCTGTGAATCAAATCAGACAATGCCACTTGCCCATCCCCTCTTTTCGTTGGTCTACTATTCTCACCCACCACTGCTTGAGCGCATCACTGCTCTCGACAAAAGCAGCTGAGGTTAAAACTATTTAAGAATGCCTTGATTTTAATAACCTTCTTAAAATATAAACTTATTTTGCCTAACCCCCTGCCTAATTTCTGTTTTTTTGTAGAAATCACCGTCAAACTCAGGTAAATGCATAACTGTAGAAATTAAGTAGGAATAGTTTTTTCCTGCTTCGTAAAAGATAGGGTTTGTCTTACTTGAAAGGATGTTTGCAATGACCAAAGCACCTCCGAAATTGACAAAAATCCAGGCAAAGGCTCTCGAGTTCATTAGAACATCCTTAGAATCTACTGGCACCTCTCCCACCTTGCGTGAGCTCTGTGCCTACATGGGATATTCAGCGATCGGCTCTGCCCAAGACTTGGTTGCTGCCTTACGGCGTAAGGGGTTTCTCCATACCCCGCTTAAGCAATCTGCTCGCTCCTTGGTTTTGACTCCCAAGGCTGTTGCTCTACGCGAGCCAACTCACCAAAGCACCGCAAGTACCTATGTACTCCATTGCCATGACAGCTTGCCCGAGGGCGACCCCCTCGAAGCGGTTGACGAGCGTAGCGGTACCCTGCGCATGTCGGTTGGCATGTTTCCTCGTCCCTATCCTTCTCCTAAAAGCATGTTCGCCTTGCGCGCCAGTGGCGATAGCATGATTGACGCCGGCATCATCGAAGGTGATTGGTTGGTAATCCATCGTCAGGACGAGGCTGAGCCTGGACAGCTGGTATTGGCAAACTGCGGCGGCGCTTCCTTGGTAATGCGTCTAATGAAAGATCGCCAAGGCTGGTATCTAAAGCCCGAAAACAATGCTTATCAGATCATTCGTCCACAAGAAGAGACTGATCTCAAAGTTATTGGCTGTGTTCTTGCTGTGCAACGGGTAATGCCAGCTCCTGTTAAAGCTCCTGCTCCTGCGGTTTAAACTTTGCTGCTTGCCCTCTTTAGCCTTCTTTTTTTACCTCAGTAACTTCATTCTGCCACAATTTTTGGTAGGTTTGACTTGCCGTTAGTAAGACCCTATCCCAAGTGTCTACTACTTGCTGATCAAGGTAATCAACTAAGGCATTTTCGACCAGTACTTCATGAGCACGATCAAAGAGCGTCCGTCCACGAAAATTAAAGGAAAGAATAAAGACCCAGAGAGTAAAATATAGAGCATATTTTAAAGCTTTCTTTACGATATCCTTAAACATAAGCGACACCTTTCCTGGGCGACAAGAGGTACTTTTAACTCGCTAGCGCTGGGCGGGGAGGAAGATCATCATCGACCTGCTTAAGAGCATTTATCTTCCCCGTCACTTGCGGATACATAAATTCACAAACCGAAAAATAGTTATCCACAAAAACAAAAACAACCCCCTCGTGCATTGTTGCCGGCATTGCCATTACTTCAGAGCGATTGCCCTCGGGGAGGACGATGGCTTTCATTCCGGCGCGACGGGCTGCAAGAATTTTTTCCTTGAGGCCCCCCACCGGCAAAACCTGTCCCAAAATAGTAATTTCTCCACTCATACAACAGAGGGCCCGAGGAGCTTGGTGACGAAGAACCGAGAGCATAGCAGTGACTAAGGCTACCCCAGCACTAGGCCCATCCTTAGGCACTGCCCCCTGGGGCAGATGCAAATGCAGCTCGTAGTCATTGAAACGTGAGGCTTCCACCCCCAGTTGCTCGGCATGAGAACGAATAAAGCTGAGCGCTGCTTGAGCACTCTCCTTCATCACCGCTCCCAAATGCCCGGTAAGAACAAGACTGTTTTTGCCGCTAAGCAAATTAACTTCGATGGGCAGCAAATCACCTCCAAATTTAGTGTAGGCCATCCCTAAAGCTACCCCAATCCTTGCTTGCTGATGAGAGCTGTTCTCTTCGAATTTGTAGGCGCCAAGCAACTGCTTAACCATCTCCGCGGAAATCTCCCAATTGCGGCTAAGGGCAGTTCCTTCAAGCTCAGCTATAGAACGAGCGATTTTACGACAAATAGAAGAAATCTGTTTTTCAAGATTACGCAGCCCCGTCTCACGAGTAAAACCACGAATTAAACTGCTAATTGCCTCATCTGCGAAGCAAATTGTATAAGCTGACAAACCGCTCTCTTTTATTTGCTTAGGAACAATAAATTTTTGAGCGATTTCGCATTTTTCATCCTCGCTATACCCGCTAACTTCAATTACTTCGAGACGGTCGTAAAGAGCTGCAGGAATGTGCCCGATCGAATTAGCGTTGGCAATAAACAGTACCTGAGAAAGATCACAGGGAAAGCCCAGGTAGTGGTCAACAAAAGCATTGTTTTGCTCCGGATCAAGAACTTCCAACAAGGCAGCAGCAGGATCACCGCGATGATCTGCACCGAGCTTGTCAATTTCATCGAGCATAATGACAGGATTTAGGCTCTGGGCATGAATAAGCCCATTGACAATGCGTCCAGGAAAGGCCCCTACATAAGTTTTGCGATGGCCGCGAATATCGGCCTCATCACGCACCCCCCCCAGAGAAATTCGATGAAACTTCCGTCCCATAGCGGCCGCAATAGAGCGCCCAAGACTTGTTTTCCCCACCCCCGGTGGGCCGATAAAGCAGAGAATTGGGCCCTTTACCTGAGGATTGAGCTTTTTGACCGCAAGATACTCGAGAATACGATCTTTAACGTGTTTAAGACCAAAGTGATCCGCTTCGAGTACGGCAAATACCTGCTTGATAACAATGCAGTCTTCCGTCTTAGTTTTCCAAGGGAAACTAAGCACCGTGTCAAGGTAATTACGGACAATACTCGCTTCTGAGGAATCGGGATGCATGCGCTCGAGACGCTTCAGTTGCCGGCTTACCTCTTCTAAAGCGCTACCCTCAAGGCCAAGATTGTTTATTTTTTGCCAGATCTCGGCATACTCTTCTCGAGGTTGGCTATCTCCCAGTTCATTGCGTAGAGCCTTTATTTGCTCGCGCAAAAACTGATCCTTCTGTACCCGATCAAATTCTTCACGAGCCTGCGACTGAATTTTTGCTTGCATTTTAAATACTTCGATTTCCTTCGAGAGAAAAAAATGCACCTTTTTGAGGCGCTCAAGGGGGTCGCCAAGCGCCAGAATATGCTGGGCCTCTTCAACTTTTAAACCAAGATTAGCAGCGACAATATCAGCAAGACGGCTGGGGTCGGTAATATCTTCGAGAATCATCAAAATTTCTGGGGAAAGAATCTTGCCAAGAGCAACGATTCTCTCAAGACTTTCTTTGATAATTCTTACCATAGCCTCGACTTCTGCCTGCGAGGAAATGCCTTTCTTTTCAGCAAGGGGACCAATGGTGCCAAAGGGAATATCGTTATGGATAGCAACTGCTTCAATCCGGGCGCGGCTGAGCCCTTGAATTACTACCTTCATTCTTCCGTCGGGCAGAATGCGCGTACGCATCACCGCACAGATCGTCCCGGTAGCATACACATCAAAAGGAGGGGCGATGGTAGAGCGCAACTCAGCATCATTGCTCCCGGTAACCTGAAAAGCGGATAAAAATATTTTACTATCGCGAGCCATACTGGCTTTCACCGCATTGATACACAGCGCTTCATTGATAAAAACGGGAACAATCATGTGAGGAAAGACCACCAGGTCTTTAAGGGGAAGCAGGGGGATCTCGTTAGTGCGGCCAGAGCTATCCAGAGAATTCGTGTCGACCATTAGCGGAGTCCTTGTTAAGGGTGCAGGGCCAATCCACCAGGTAAGCCCTGAGCCAGAAGGGGCTTCCAACCTTTGCAGATACGATCGGTTTAAGCAGGAAAATCTTTAGATAGCAGCTCGAGATGTGGGGCTATTCTCAAGAAATACGGATTGTAATTTTAACATCACCACGATGCGACTCACGTCGGTCCCCCTGCGCCACCAAGGTAAAAACGGTACCGGGGAGGACCTGAGGAGGCCAACTAATGAGAGCGCTTGCGCTTTCTTTGCTTTTTAGTTTTTTTGTGCCTGGAGCTTTTTGGCGTTTTTCCGCGGAATTTTCCCTAATAGTACGCACAAACTTGACTTCGCGGGAGCCTCCTTGGCGGGCTTCCTGACGCGAAAGAGAGATGGTAAGGACTAGGTCAAGACTGTAGTGCAGGTCACGCCAAGTAGAAAATTCGATTTCGGGAAGATCGACTCCAGCACAAAAATCAGCCAGAGCCTCTTCATCATCATTGCTTAAAAAACCGCCGTTTCCACGATCTTCCCCCAAGGCGCGGAGTTCTGCAGGCAACGGCGGGCATTTTTTAGGCATGTTCCTGCCTTTTTATAAGGTACTCAGCAGTCAGCTTTTCGGTATCGCTACACTCACCATCGCTGGTCGTAGCAAACGTCCACTCAGGGTATAGCCCCGTGAGTATTCCTCTGCGACCATTTCTTCATCCACCTCGGCATCAACTTTTTTGATCGCTTGATGCAAATGAGGATCAAATTTTGCTCCTTGGGCTTCAATGGCAACAAGCCCATGGTTGGCCACGGTTTCGAGCAACTGTTTTTTGACCAGCTCAACTCCCTGATAGAAAGCCGTCCACTCCGACTGCTGCTCAGTCCCAGCCATTGCTGCCCCGACGACACAACTCAGCGCTTTATCAAAACTATCAAGCACCGGTAGCATATCCTTGAGAATTCCCTCGAGGCTGTACTTGATAATATCACTTTTTTCTTTCTCCGCACGTCTTTTGCTGTTTTCTAGATCGGCTAGAGAGCGCAGATATTTTTCATAATTGACTTCAGCTTCTTTTTTAGCATTTTTGATTTCAGCAAGCATCTCCTCATATTTAGCAATTTCAATACTGATCGAGATATCGGCTTCGCTTGACTCTCCCACCTTCTCCGGATAGCTGCCGCTATCTGCATGCGGGGGGCTTGCTTCGCCGTTTGCTGCATCCCCCGGTTTATGATCTTCCATGGTCATCCTCGCGTTAAATAATTCCTATCGATATACAATCATTATCCTTTATCGCGCAAGCGCCAAGAGTTATACCCGTCAGGATCTCTTGGCTATATCGCCGCGGTGAGAAAGGCCTCGATGAACTAAAATTAAAAATATTTCTTTCAATGGGTTAGAGATATTGGTAAATTTTCTGCCAACTCTGGTTGACATAAAAAGCATCCACTTGTTATTAAGCTGCATCGCGGAAAATCACAAATTACCGCGTTATTTTAGCTGTTTACCTTTACAGGCACCACCTTGGGAGATCTTTGTGGAAATTCTTGATCAGACTGTAACCTCAACCACCGACCATCTCACCACCTCACCCGAGATGAGAACGAACTCCCCCGAGCCCTTGGGGCAGGTGGAGCAAGCAAGACAAAAGGCCGAAGCCATGCAGCGCCTCGGAGCTAAATTAGATAACTATTCTCTAGAGGATATTGTCGAGGTGAAGATCTCGCGCTTCTTAGACCAGCTCAGTTCATTTCATCCCGAAAACCTCTACGGGATGATTATGGGCAAGATCGAGAAACCCCTCATTAAACAAATCCTCCAACGCACCGGCGGTAATCAGGTCCATGCGGCAAAAATTCTCGGGATCAACCGCAATACCCTACGCAAGAAGATGAAAATTTTTGGCTTCTAAAGCCTTTGGCTGAGTTAATCCTTCATCAAATTATGAAATGACACATAATTCGGTAACCAGGCCAAGAAGGCCGAGCCAACTTCACCATGTCGATTCTTAGCAATCAACACCTCTGCCTTACCCACATGCTCAGAATTAGGGTTATAATACTCATCCCGGTAGACAAACAAAATCTGATCTGCGTCCTGTTCCATCGAACCAGATTCTCGTAAATCGCTGATCCGAGGCTTTTTGTCGGGGCGAGCGTCAGGGCCACGATTCAACTGGGCAAGGGCGATGACCGGTACCGCTAATTCCTTAGCCATGTTTTTGAGACCAACCGAAATTTCGCTAATTTCTCGCTCTCGACTTTGCTTTTGTGCCAGCATACTTCCGGTCATCAACTGCAGGTAGTCGATGATAATCATATCCAAACCATTTTCCCGTTGAAACCGCCGACAACGGGAGCGTAATTCCATCAGGGAAATCCCTGGGGTCTCATCAATAACAATCTGGCGGCCAATCCGATCAATTTCTCGTGCTGCATGCATCAGGCGATCCTGATCATCATCGCTCAAATCCCCGGTGCGCAATTTAGCAGAATCAATTCGCCCTTCAGAGGAAAGAATCCGTTCGAGTAGCTGCTCTTTGGACATTTCCAAGGTAAAAATCGCAATATTAATATCTTTGTTGGTCTTGACTGCGTTAACTAACCAGTTAAGCGCCAAGGCTGATTTTCCCATCCCTGGACGGGCAGCTAGAATAATTAAATCGCTTTTTTGCCAACCGCCAGTGGTGCGATCAAGATCATTAAACCCGGAGCTAATTCCGGTTATAAAACTATCCGAGGTAATTCGTCGCTCGAGCTCCTCAAGGGTTGGGATCAGCGCATCTTTAGCGCTAACTAAGCCTTTGCCACGATCTTGATCACTGGCAATGGCCAAAAATTCTTTTTCGACCTGCTCAATAAAGAAATTGATATCGCCGTCGGAGGCATAGGCATGCTTGAGAGTAGAATTACAGGCGTCGATAATCCGCCGCAGATAATGCTTATTCTTGATGAGCTCAGCATAATACTCAATGTTTTGAGTAAGCGGACTAGCCTCAATTAATTCGATTAAATAAGAAGAGCTGACTTTTTCGCGATCGCTGGTCCCACTTTGCAAGCGTTCAGCCATCGATAGGAGGTCGATGGGTTCACCCTTGCCGTCTTGCTCTAACATCAGAGAAAAAATACGACGATGGCTATCGAGATAGAAATAATCGGGGAGAAGATTGGCCTTGCCAATCACCGTATGGAGGAGTTGGGATTCGCGCAGTACGGCGCCGAGTACAGCTTTTTCCGCTTCAGAAGAATGTGGTGGGCCTAAAGCCCCTTTGCTGTTCATAAGCGGCACCATCAAACGATCGACAAGCGAAGAAGCACCAACCCACTCAGCTAATCACAGCAATGGCTGCTTATTCCGCAGGAACTTCGCTAGCTGCTGCAACTGGCGAAGCCAGCGCTTCAACCACAAATTTCATTTGAGCCGTAACTTCCGCGTGCAGTTTAATCTCTGCCGTGTAACTTCCAACTTTGTTGATACTCTCGAGTACGCGAATTTTGCGGCGAGAAACCTCTAGGCCATTCTTGCTCAGAGCTTCGCTAATTTCCTGGGTGGTTACTGTGCCGAAGATACGGCCTTCTTCACCACTTTGCTTGCTAATGGTAATTGCTAGCTTAGCAATTTTCTTAGCAAAATCACGCAACTCGCCGAGAAGTTTTTCTTTGCGATTGTTCAATACACGTTTTTGATGGTTCAGTTGACGGGTATTACCGTCAGAAGCAAGCACCGCCAGCGAGCGGGGCAAAAGGTAGTTACGAGCATAACCGCTTTTTACACTGACGATATCGCCGATGCTACCTAAACTCTGCACTTCTTCACACAAAATAACTCTCATGGGAGCAACCTCTTCATTTTAATTTGACGTATTACATTTCAGCTTTTGCAGCTCGGGCTTCCATCTTTGCCAGCTGGGCCTTACGCTCAGTTGGATCAACGTTTTCACCGATACGGATAGAGAGATAACGCAAGATATTCTCATCGATGCGCATCAAACGCTCAGCTTCGGCCAACCAGCTGGGGAGGGTGGTCAAATCATAATGAACGAAATTACCACGGAAGTGCTTCTTGACGGGGAAGGCCAATTTTTTGTTGCCCCAGTGGCTCTTCTTAATCACTTCGCCACCATCTTGAAGCAAGATGCTTTCGTACTTTTTGTGCAATTTCTTGATTTCTTCTTCAGGAACCTGGGAATTAATAACGACAGTTAATTCATACTCACGTAACAAAATAGAACTCCTTTCCGGTTATAAGCCAAATCTCCAAGGATTCAGCAAAGGAAGTAACAAACACTTTTTTATTCAGCCGACCCTGTCGGCCTGATCATCTGCTTGAGTCGCACTAAGACTTCTTTAAACATCTCTTCATGCAACAAACGCAGCTCATCATCACTCAATCTACTTAACACCCAATCGCTTACCGGGGGACGCTTTTCGTCAGCCTGACCGGGACGACCGATCCCTAACTTTAAACGATGAAAACCATCACCGTTGATACACTCAAGAATACTGCGCACACCGTTATGGCCGCCATGACCTCCCCCCGTACGGGCCTTGACTTTGCCGAGAGCGAGGTCAATATCATCAAAAATCACGATAACCTGCTCAGCTTTTATTTTATAAAAAGCCATGGCTTGAGCTACGCTCCGGCCGCTAAGGTTCATGAAAGTCTGCGGCTTGATAAACAAGCAGGGGCTGCCAAAAACTTCGCCTTTGGTGCATTGAGCACCAAACTTCTCATTCTTACCCGAGGCCTGAAAATGTTCGACCAGTTGATCAAGCATCAAAAATCCGGCATTGTGACGGGTCGTTTCGTAGTGAGGGCCAGGATTACCCAAGCCGACGATGAGAATCACGAGTAGACTAAGTCCACATGCAACGCGCTACGCTTAAGCGGGTGGATCTGCAGCTCGTGAATCATCACGGTTTTGCTCACACCAGCCAGCACCAAATTAAATTTTTTATCGCCCAACCATGCTTTAGAAAGCAACTTGGGGTCCAGTTCGATCATGGTAGAACGTGCTTTCTCCATGAGATTCCCCGGAATCAGGCCGCGCTTGCGCACTTTGCGACAATAAGATTTGCCGCTCTCCTTGCGGAGTTGGCCTTCGATGGTAACCATTGAATCTGACATGAAAATTCTCCGCTTGGGCTCAGCCACTGAGGCCGTACACACCGCCTATTCCTTACTAGGACAAGGGATCGGCGCAAATCTAGGAGGTGATTTTATAGCCGGATTGCTGCAGGCATGCAAGGAAGAAATACTGGCTCTTAGACACCCAACTGCCGCGAGGAGAAAGAGCCTCTAGGTGTTGAACAGAGAGCTGATTGAATCGTGGTGATGAATCCGCTTAATCGCCTCACTCATAAGACGGGCAATGCTCACCTGCTTAATTTTACCGCAGGCCTCGGCCTGAGGGGCCAGAGGGACTGAGTCGGTAACAATAAGCTCATGCAAAGCACTTGCATTGGCAATGCGCGAGATTGCCTCCCCACTGAGCACCGCGTGGGTGATGGCCCCGGAAACCGAGAGACTGCCCGCCTCCCTCAGGGCCACTGCCGCGTTAACCAAGGAGCCGCCTGTATCGACG
Source organism: Deltaproteobacteria bacterium (assembly GCA_023250635.1). GTDB lineage: Bacteria > Bdellovibrionota_B > Oligoflexia > Oligoflexales > Bog-1112 > JAHFAI01. The sequence continues at coordinate 57,964 of JAHFAI010000003.1, forward strand.
ATATCATCCACAATCAAGCAGTTCTTGCCAGCCACTTCACCAATAATATGGCTGATAGAACTTTCGTTGGGGCGGGGCCGGCGCTTGTCGATAATAGCCAAGCCGCAGCCAAAGAGCTTCGCTAAAGCACGGGAACGTTCCACCCCCCCGGCATCGGGGGAAACTACGACTAATGACTCGATTTTATTAGCAAAATGCTCTGCGAAGATCGGGTTAGCAAACAGATGGTCCACGGGGACATTAAAAAAACCCTGTATGGCAGAGTTATGCAATTCAAGGGTCAAGAGCCGGCATATTCCGGCATTTTCCAGAAGACCTGCCACTAATTTGGCAGTAATCGGGGTACGGGGGGCGCTTTTGCGTTCCTGGCGGGCGTAGCCAAAGTAGGGAGCTACCAAGGTTATATTCGCCGCCGATGCCCGTTTACAGGCATCGATCATGATCAGGACTTCCATAATATGGTGATTGGTCGGGGCAGAGGTCGACTGAAGCAAATACACATCTTTGCCCCGGACATTATCGTGGAGCTCCACCCGGGTTTCCCCATCGGAAAACTGCCCCACCAAGGCTCTGCCAAGAGGAATACCTAAATTCTCGCTGATTCGTAATGCTAAGTGCGGATTGGAATTACCACTGAAGAGAAGTATATCGCCGTTACTCATGTCTTTTACAACTCCCAAAAAAATCGAGAGGAAAAGTGGCTGGGGCGGTAGGATTCGAACCTACGTATGCAAGAATCAAAATCTTGTGTCTTACCGCTTGACGACGCCCCATCAAAAGCTTGGGATTAGATCCACAGCTTGAGTAGTATGACTGAAGATTTTAGTCAAGGAATGATTGCAGCAGCAAGGGAAAATACCACTGCACTCTAAGGGCATCCTCACGAATTTTATCTCGTGGCCCTTAAGAAATAATCATTCCTTCCGCGATAAATCTGATTCAATACAATTCACCTAACCAATTTTATCGAGAAAACCTATGGACCAGCACGAGCTCCCCAACGTTGCCACCACTGCCGTTCTCGGTTGCCAAAACCTCAGGTGGAGCTTAACGCCATGCCCCACCTTCAGGAGCTTAATCCTCCTGGCAAGTGTCGCACTCGGCGGACTTCTCCCGAGCTCTCTTGCAGGAGTGGGCTACTCGCAATTGGCCCCAGAAGATAGCTCCGAGACCTACTACGAAGTCCTCGGTCAGGGTAGCTACGGAACAGTATATCGACTCCCCGACGATAAAGCTACCGTAGTAAAAGTAAGTGATTTTTCCTGGAATAGTTATTTATCCCTCGTGAATTTACGGGAGGTATTTTTCCTTAATCATCTTAATCACCCCCACATTATCAAACCCAAGAAAGCTGAATTAATTCACGATGCCCATGGCATGAAACTTGAGATGTTTCTCCCCTATGGCACAGTCCCGCAGCGGGCCCCCGGGGACTTGCTGGCTGCGGGCAGTCAAGCCTTAGCCTATTTGCATCAATTGGGCATGGCCCATGAAGACCTCAAACCCCAGCATCTTCTTGAGGTCGACCAGCAAACAAAAATGCTTGATTTCGGCAGCTGTTCCCTTGATATCAATCGCCCCTCCGACCACAATAAGACAACCCTGTACTACCGTTCCCCCGAGAATCTCTTTGGAGAATATGGTTTTGAACAAGCCCTCGATATTTGGTCCCTGGCTATCACCATCCTTCGGAAGCAAAATACCGCTCATCAACTCGATTTAGTATTCTCCCTCGGTGATGTTCCCGATGCCAATGATCGAATGATTTATGGTCTTTTCAAAAGCCTCGGCACCCCCCAGGAAAGCCAACCATTCTTTAAAAAATGGCTGCAGACGAAGACCGATCTTACTTTATTTAATAGCCGAGCCAATAGCTATGAACGCTATCCAATCAAGGCCTACCCTGCTCCCCAATTGGAAAAACTCTACCCTGAGCTCAGTGCCGAGTTACTTGAGGCCCTCCGCAGAATGCTGGACTTTAATCCCAGCACCAGAATTACGGCAGAGGAGCTCACCCATCTACCGCTGATCGCTGCAGCCAGCAACAACCTAAGACCGGCAACGGCAGCAAGCGAGCCTAAACAGCTCTTCCCCTTCGCCCAAGCCACTCAACATGATCCAATTCTCTCCCAAGAATTTGCGATGCTCGCTGCTCTCTGCGAATCCCTTGATTTGGATGACTATATTTTCTTTGAAAGCGCGGGGATTTTTGCCCAAATGGACGAAAAATTCAATGCCACAGCCCAAAGCGCCCATAAACTTGCCCTGTGGGAAAGCGCGGCAATCTATTTTGCCTTGGTTCTGTACGATGAGACCGTAATTGCAAGCGATTTGCTCACCCACCAGTTTGAGCATTTCTATCGGGGAGGAGAATTTGGGCGCTTCGCCGAAAGATTCCTCAACAAAACCCAATTCTCCATTATTCATGACCATGCATTTCGGCTAGCTTCGCGCCAGGGATCAACAAAGGGCCCCCAAGGGAGGGCCTGGATCAGCGCCCTTAAAGCTCAGGTAATCAGCGAGGGGCGGATTTTGCTTCGTTGAGATCTCGATACTTCTGACGCAAATCGGCAAGCACTTGCTGGAGCAAGGCAGCTTCGTCAGCACTGAGATTACCCTTGGTTTTTTCTTCGAGTAAGGCAACAATTTCAATATTTTGTAAGGCTATAGGCAGATTGATGGCAGGGACCTTCTTGCCTTCGACCACGGATTGTCCCAAATAATAGAGCGCCGCCGAGGAGAAACCCAAAATCAACTCACTAAAATCCACCGCTCTGGCTAGAGCATCCGACTGTTCCAATCAATTATCCTTTATCTATATATGCTTCCGACAAATGCCAGCTTGACATAGCCGTTGCCCTATGTCATTTCCTATTTTCATCCTACCGTGGATTTTAAGTTCAATGGGGACGTGGTGAAATTGGTATACACGCTGGATTTAGGATCCAGTGCTGAAAGGCATGAGAGTTCAAGTCTCTCCGTCCCCACCATCTTTTTTAAAGCAACAAATTAAGACTCTTATCTTATGTATGCATAAGGGATAGATTGTGGAAAAGCTGAGTATTGTAACTTGGCCCGCCGAAGTCTTAGAGACTCGAGCGGCAGAAGTAAGCGTTTTTGACGATGAATTTAAGCAACTTTGCCAGGCCATGCACCTCACCTTGGACAAAAGCGATAACGCCGTCGGTCTTGCCGCTAATCAAGTAAACGTCCTCAAACGAGTACTGGTAATGCATGTTCCCTTGTTCCTCGGCAACGAGGAATACCCCGCCGAGGAACGCCAATGGTGGCATGATAAGCGCTTTACCCTGGTCAATCCCCGCATAACGGCCTCTTCAGGAAAGTTTAGGGTTATGGAAGGCTGTCTCAGCTTTCCTAAAATTTATGACTACGTACCACGTGCCAAATTCGTCACCGTGGAGGCTCAAGACGAGGAGGGCAAGCCTATCAGTTTTGTCGCTAACGATTTTTTTGCTGTTTTAGTGCAACATGAAATAGATCATCTCGATGGTATAGTTTTTTTAACGAGAATGAGCCGACTTAAGGCGGTCTTTCATCGCAAAAAACTGCGGTAAGGAATTACCGCCAGAGGAGTGCATCCCTATGAGCAGGTACCGCATCGCCCCATCCCTTCTCTCTGCCGATCTCTTGAACCTCAATGATGAAATCGATCAACTTATTCAAGCAGGAAGCGATGAACTGCATATCGATGTGATGGACGGTCATTTTGTACCTAATCTGACCTTTGGCCCTCCTTTAATCAAAGGGATAAAAGCCCGCAAAAGCATCCCCCTGGATGTGCATATTATGATCGCTAACCCCCAGGAGAGCGCCAGCGCTTATCTCAAAGCCGGTGCTGATTGTCTCTCCTTCCATATTGAAGCAACACACGAGCACCAGGCTATTATCAGGGAAATTAGACGACACCGCGCGCGCGCCGGCATTGCCATAAGTCCAGCGACCCCTATAAGTCGTCTGCTTCCCCTTCTCCAGCATATTGATAAGGTCTTGGTGATGTCGGTAGAGCCTGGCTTTGGTGGCCAAGCGTTTTTGCCTGCAAGCCTACAAAAAATCGCAGAACTGCGCGAGTTACTCGCGAAACATAAACTGGAAAAGCAGGTTACCATTGCCGTCGACGGTGGTATTACTAATGAAACAATCGCCCAGGTAGCCGCCTGCGGAGCACGTTCTTTTGTCGTCGGCTCCTACCTGTTCGCTGCTCCTGATCGTCGCAAAGCCCTAGACACCCTTCGCTCTGTTCTGGCCCAACTGGAGGGGGAGCGCTAGCTGCTCCATAAAAACAGCAAAGGATCTCGCCTATGTCCTCACGGATTTCGTTTACCCTCGGTCGTGACTCTCTCACTCCCCAGCTGCTCATTGCCCTTGGCAAAAACCACAATCCCGAGCTCCTCCTGCATCCCCAAGATCTCGAACGCCTCGAGTGTTTTCGTGCCACCGTAGAATCCATTATTGCTGCAGAGCAAACCGTCTACGGAATCAATACCGGCTTTGGTTTTCTTGCCCAGCGGAAAATTCCCCCAGAGCAACTCTGCCAACTGCAGGTGAATTTGATTCGCTCCCATGCCTGCGGGGTCGGTGCCCCTTTGCCAGCGCCTTTGTGCCGGTCCTTACTGATTCTGCGGGCCCATACGTTTTTGCGTGGACACAGTGGCGTCAGCCGAGGCTGCGTCGACAAAATCCTTGAATTTATACGTCACGATATACTGCCCTTTGTTCCCGAGCAGGGATCCGTAGGCGCTTCGGGAGATCTGGCGCCCCTTGCCCATCTTGCTCTGGGGCTTCTTGGCGAGGGGGAGCTTATCTATCGAGGAGAACGCCAAGCAAGTGCCACAGCACTTAAACAAGCCAAGGTAAGCCCTTATGTTCCTCAGGCTAAGGAGGGCTTATCATTAATCAACGGCACTCTCTACATGGCTACAGTGGGGAGCCTTGGGGTACAGCAAGCCGAGATTCTCGCAAAAACTGCCGATATTGCTGCTGCCCTGAGCCTCAGCGCTATTCGCGGCAGCAAAGTCCCCTTTGACGAACGCATAAGTGCTATCCGTCCCCAGCGCGGGCAAGGAGTTAGCGCTGCGAATCTCCGTTTATTGCTGGCTGGCGAAGACACCATTATGCAGAGCCATCAGGACTGCGATCGGGTTCAAGACCCCTATAGTTTTCGTTGTGTCCCTCAGGTACACGGTACAAGCCGTGATGCTCTGTGGTTTGTCGAAGATAAAATCACCATTGAGTTGAACGGCATCAGTGATAACCCCCTGGTCATGGAAAACGGAGAGATTCTGAGCGGGGGGAATTTTCATGGTCAACCCATCGCCATGCCCCTTGATTTTCTTGCTATTGCAATGGCAGAACTGGGTTCCATAAGCGAACGACGCAGTGAGAAGATGACCAATCCCACTTTTAGTGGCTTACCTGCCTTCGTTATCGCTGACAGCGGCCTTAACTCTGGTTTTATGATTCCCCATGTGGTTGCCGCAGCACTGGTGTCCGAGAACAAAATCTATTGCCATCCTGCTTCAATTGATAGCATTCCCACTTCAGCAGAGAAGGAAGACCACGTAAGCATGGGCCCCATAGCCGCCCATAAACTGCTTAAAGTTAATAAAAACCTTGCGACCATCCTCGCCATCGAACTTATTATAGCTGCCCAAGGTCTGGATTTACTGCTGCCCCTTCGTCCAGCCCCCGCTCTTCTCCGGGTTTATGATAGAATCAGAAGTATCGTTCCCTTTATGGCTAAAGATCGCTCTCTTCACGGAGAAATAGAGAAAATGGCGGCTCTGGTCTTAGCGGGCGAGCTACTAACTCCGCTCACCCAGGAAGGGATTTTTCTGCACTAAGGAGAACTCCATGGCCCGCGCTTTTGCACAACTATTTATTCGAGCCACAGCGATGTTGTGCTGCAGCTCCCTTCCCCTTAACGCGGCTGAGTCCGCCATAACGACGATCACAACGCTTTCTGCCTCGACGAATATTCGCCATATTGATGGTTTTTATATTTTCACTAGCGCGCTTCCCGGCTCAAGCCACGATGTAAACTTGGTTTTCAGTCCCACTCCCGTCAATCGCCAACAACAAAAAATCACTCTTACCCAGATTTCAGTCAATAAGGCCTTGCGGCAGGGGCAGAGCTATAGGATAGTCGCCACCTTAGACACCGCCGCGGCCAGGACACAAGCCAGCGAGGCTATCTCCGTCCAGCAGCTGCTAATCTATCTTCCTGAACCCCGGGGCTTCACTATTCCTTTGTGGCTGAATGCTCCCCGTAATTCTGGACAAGCTTTCGGGGAAGTTGGCTACCTCAAAATGGATCTGCCCTTTGGTGGAGCGCTCGCCATTCGCTAAGCTGCCTCTCTTCTAACTCATCAGACGATCAAGGATAACCCTCGTGCCCCAGTCTCTGCCCCCTCTTACCCGACTTATCTTGATCGTCAATACCCTTATGTTTGGAGTGCTTTCCTATAGAAGTGCTTCGCTATTTAGTCCCCGTAATGAAGATTTAATCCTCCTGGGTGCCCGCTTTCCCTATTTGCTCGCCCAGGGCGAATGGTGGCGATTAATCACCCCAATTGTGCTTCATGTGGGTCTAATCCATTTTATTTTCAACTACTTGGGCCTCAAATATCTCGGACCATTTTTTGAACGCTTGCTGGGAATGAGGTGGTTTCTCCTCTGCTATGTGCTCTGCGGAATTATCGGCAATATTGCCAGTTCTTTCACCAACCTCGCTATTGGCGCTGGTGCCTCGGGGGCACTTTTTGGTCTCATAGGCATGGGGATGGTAATGGAGTGGCGTGGTTTTTATAGGCATGGCGGCTTTAGCCTGGTGTTCACCCAGCCTTTTGCTCTCTCGCGATTTTTCGAACAACTGCGACAGTTCTTCAGGGTGGTTAAGGTAATGCCATTTACCTGGCTCGCCTGTATCAATCTTGCTATTGCCCTCGTTTTTAATGTGCTTATGTCTCTCCGCCACGGAGGCACGGTGCTGATGGACAACGCCGCTCATCTAGGGGGAATGGGCGGTGGTATTGCCTTGGCCATTGCCTACTTTGGGGTAACGGCACCAGCCAATACCCCGACCTGGCATAAGGTCTTTGCCTATGGCTTATTGGTGCTGATCATTGCGGGAATTGTCGCTAGCGGGTATCTGCTCTGCACTACCGATATGCTTATACAACGCTATCTCGAGATGATCCATGGGGAGTAAGGCTATCCATCGCGTTTTAAAAAAAATTCCGCGCCTTTTCCTACGAGCGAAGGCGCGGAAAAAAACGCGGAAAGAAGCGCGGCTACTTACGCTTGGCTAGTTCTTTTTTTGCGGTTTCTTTGAGTGAGGTACCAGGACGAAATTTTGGCACCCATTTTGGGGGGATCTTTAATTCTTCGCCAGTCTTTGGATTACGACCAACGCGCGCTTTGCGCTTGATTGCGCTAAACGTGCCAAGACCAGCTATTTTAATCTTTTCCTTGCGAATATTCTTGTGAATCGCCCCAAGAAAGGCATTCAAGAAGCGCTCGGTTTCGCTCTTAGAAGTAGCCAGATCTTTTGCAAGATACTCCGTCAATTCAGCCTTGTTCATAGCTTTCTCTCTCACGATAATGGTTGGAAATTGTGATTACAAGTACCTACTATACAGATTTCCATTTTCTCTGTAAAAAAAAATGTCACCCGAAATTTAATTTTTTTGTAGACTTGGGGCTGCTTCGCGTCCTTGAATCAATTCGATGCCAACCTGAGCAAGCAGCTCCGCTCCGGCTGAAGAGCGGTATTTATGGGCAAAATAGATCTTTTTGACATTACCCAGATTGATAAAGCGTTTTGCACAGGCCGTGCAAGGTTGATGGGTAACAAATACTATTTTTTCTGCGCTGCGCGGACTATCACAATTGATCACCGCGTTTTCTTCCGAGTGCAAGCACCCACAGTTACCAACGCAATCACGGTCACAATGATTGGCAAGTCCACTGGCATTGCCATTATAGCCAATAGCTAATACTTTACGAAAATCGCTGCTGGTAATAACCGTGCCAACTTGGAGACGAGCACAGGTGGAGCGCCGAGATATAATCTCGGCAAGTTGCAGGTAGATTTCTTCAAAACTGGGGCGAAGCGTACTCACAGGATTTCCCTTTCTTGCTCTAGCGAAGCAGCAAGCAACCAATTATCATCAAGCAGGGTCATTTCGACCTTATGCAAAACTACCGGGCGGGATAGATGTAGGGCTTCATTCCAAGCCATCCCCTCGCGAAGACCCATAAGCTGGGGGATTTGCAAAAGGTAAAGCTTATCGAGGACCCCCGCAGCGGCAAAGCTGCCCCACACAAAACGTCCGCCTTCCAGCAAAACGCTGCCAATACCCCGTGCCTGGAGCAGCGCAAGCAATTCGTTTATAACAAAGCGGCCAGCGGGATTGAGCGGACAAGTTACCAGCTCCACCCCAAGATCCTTAGCTGCAGCCTGCAGCTCTGGGCCCAGTAGCGCTCCCCGCTCAGGTCCCAACAGCCACAATACGGCGGTCTTGCTACTCACTAAAGCAAGCTCTTTTAAAGGCTTAAAATCCAAAGCCCGCCCCCGGGGGTCAAGGACAATCTTCCAGGGGATCTTAAGCCCCCGACTAGGAAACAGGGTGGGGGCAAGCAGCGGATTATCGTGAATAAGCGTATCAGCTCCCACCATGATGGCGTCAAATCGTTGCCGTAGCCAGTGGGTGTAAGCACGAGCCCGTTCATTGGTAAGCCAGTGGCGTTTTGCCCCCCGGCTACCAATATAGCCATCTAACGAAGAGGCTATCTTTGCCGCTATATAAGGACGTTGGTGTCGGTGATTACAGCTAAACGCATCAAGGAGATCACCGACTCGGCGCCGAAAAACCGGGGCCACCTCCACGATAATTCCTGCCTGCTGCAGAAGTCTAACACCTTGACCACTGACCCGAGGATTGGGATCCGTTTGGGCTATGACTACCCGGGAAATTGGTAAAGTGGCGAGCAAATCTGTGCAAGCAGGGGTCTTGCCCTCATAACAACAAGGCTCAAGGGTGCAATACAGGGTCGCTCCAGCAAGCTCGCCAGCAAGCCCCTGAGCAGTAATTTCCTCCATCACCCTGACTTCGGCATGGGGACCACCATAATAAGCGTGCCAGCCAAGCGCCAAAAAACGATGCCGGCGATCAACCAGCACCACCCCCACCATAGGGTTTAGTCGTACCGTACCCGCCCCCTGTAACGCTGATTGATAAGCAAGGAGGTAAGCTTGTTCGACGCTGAGCTGTGTTCCCGGAGAAGGCGGCGCAAAAGAACGAGCTAATTCATCTTCAGCACAGTCAGCTAACTCCATGATCATTTTCTTCACGCAGCTGATCCATGATGCCCTTAACAATCCTGCTGGTGGAGCGTTGGGGCAGCAGCTCGACTATTTCTACCTGTCCACCCCGTGCTAAGACCGTTTTGGCCCCCACTACCGTCTCTACCACGTAGTCTCCTCCTTTAACGAGAACATCGGGGAGGAGCCGATCGATCAATTCACCGGGGGTGTCTTCGTCGAAGGAAACGACAAAATCAACACATGCCAAGGCAGCGAGGATTTTCATCCGATCGCTCAGTTCGACCAGGGGTCGGCCAGGTCCCTTATTAAGACGACGAACCGAATTATCGGTATTCACTGCCACCACCAAATAGCTACCAAAGGATTTCGCTTGTTCAAGCAGAGTAACATGCCCCGCATGGAGAATATCAAAACAACCATTAGTAAAGACGAAACGCTTACCTTTAGCCTGTTGGTTGCGTATAATCACCGCTAATTTTTCTACCTCAACCAGCTTAGGGGTTGGTTTTTTTGCCCTTTGGCTCGTACCAAAATAACGCCCGTAAAGGGTGGGCTGGCTAGTAAACATCCGTTCCTCGAGTTCATGGCGAAGCACAGCTTGGGTACCACGTTTTTCTACCACAATGCCCGCCGCAAGATTGGCAATATCCACCGCGTCTGCTGGAGCTAATGACGAGGCCAGAGAGAGCACCATCATTGCCGCAACCGTATCGCCCGCCCCGGAAACGTCAAAAACTTCCCGGGCCCGGGGACTGCGAAATATAGCCTCCCCTTCCTTCGGCGAATAGACCATGCCATTGGCGCCCATCGTTACCAAGATGTCCTCAAGGCCATAATGATGGCGAAGCAGCGTAGCCAAGCGCTCCCCGCTATGACCATCCTCTGGCTTAAGCCCAAGTGCCAAACAAGCTTCATGGTAATTTGGTGTAATTAAGCTACAGCCCTGATACTTGGTAAAATCCCTGCCCTTCGGATCGACTACACAGGGAATTCCTGAACGACGGGCAAGTTCAAAAATAGCCCCTAAGAGTTCCCCCTGGAGAAGCCCCTTGCCATAATCGCTCACCAAAATACCATCGACTCGGGTCTTCGCCAGTGCGGCCATCAACAGGTGCTGCTGCTCCTCACTTATAGGTTGGGTCTCCTCCCAATCGATACGCAGCATTTGTTGATGATTCGCGGTGACTCGGGTTTTTCGCGGCGTGGTTCGGTCAACAGCCGTAACAATGCTCTCACTCGCAATATTATGACGCTGCAAAATCGCCAATAAACTTTCGGCGGAGGCGTCTTTGCCCCAAACCCCAAATAATGCGGCTTGGGCACCCACCTGACTGATGTTAAGCGCTGAGTTAGCAGCACCACCTGCCGCCAGCGTACTCTGTTTAATAAGATTAATCGGTACCGGTGCCTCAGGCGAAATTCGCTCCACTCGCCCTTCAAGGTATTCATCTAAAATAATATCGCCAACTACCGCTATTTTTATGGATCGACTTGGCACTAACCAAGGGAGCATCCGTGTTTCCTCACTATTTTGACCGCCAATTATTTGACGCTCATGCCAAATAATTGACAATGAGGGCTAATTATAAACGAAAATTTGCTGCCAGGAGAGGGCTTTTACTGGTGCAGGCAAGAAAAATTGCTGGCACAAAAATTGCTTCATAGGGAGAGGACAACGAGAGGCCGCGGTCGGACGAGCAACACAGTTGCCGAGCAAAACCCCATGGGTACAAACCGCCACCCCGTTGAATTCTCAATAAGAGGAGGTTCTTGTGAGTTACCATAAAATTTCCCAGACCAACTCAAATGACAACCTGCTTTTCAGCCATCAAAATCGGGCCAGCACCTATCTTGACTTTATTCAAAAGCGCACCGGCAAAAAAGCTCAACCCCCCAGAGATAAAGATCTCTTTCTTTCAAGCGATGAGAAAATGCTGCGCATACAGGACATCATTTGGCAAATTGCTTCCACCGATGTCCCTGTTTTGATCACTGGTGAAGCGGGGGTTGGCAAAAAAGTCATTGCCCAAGCAATCCATGATACTAAAAGTGACAAGCAGCGCCCCTTCATCGTTGTGGATTGCACCGAGCTCTCGACCAGCCAAATTGACGAGGAGCTTTTTAGCTCCCCGGGCACGCCGGAAGCTCATGAAGGGGGCAATAAACTCCCCTTTAACCACGAAGGCACCTTGGTCCTGCATGAAATTGCCAGTCTCGACCCTAATCAACAGACGAGACTACTGCGTATTCTCCAAGAAAAAGAACTCGAACAGAAAAATAATCTTAAAAACAGTACTATCAATGCGCGCATTATCGCCACGACCAGTTGTGATATTATGAGCCTCGTTTCTCAAGGAAAATTCCGCCAAGATCTCTACTATCGCTTGTATGTGCTCCATATCGATGTGCCGCCGCTGCGTCAGCGGCCCAAAGACATCCTCTTATTTGCCCATCACTACCTCGATGAATACAAAAAAAACAGCAATCGCCCCAACCTCAGCTTTTGTCCTGAAGCCCTTGAAAAGCTTGCCCAGCATCAATGGCCAGGCAATATCTGCGAGCTTGAAAAAGCCGTGCGAAAAGCCGTTCTGGTAAGTGGGGATGAGCAGATCAAGGCACAGCACCTCCAACTAGAGGGAGTCGCTGAGCAGGCCGCCTTCAATTGGATCAAAAATCTTCCCATAGGTCAGTGCCTACGTCTGATCGAGACTCACTTTATCTTGGAAACTCTAAAATTTCACAGGGGGAATAGAACCCATGCGGCCAAGGCTTTGGGGATTAGCCTGAGAACTCTTCGCAACAAAATTAATGAATTCACCGCCGAGGGTTTTGAGGTGATTGCCCCGGTAAGTGGCAGAGCCCCTCGTTAAAGGGAGGCCGCCACTATTTCGGCAATATCTTGAACCTTAACCTCCCCCTCTTTCCCACAGGCCTTCACTCCATCACTCATCATCGTCATGCAGAACGGACAAGCCGTGGCGATGGTTTTAGCGCCAGTAGCAAGAGCCTCCTCCGTGCGAGCAACATTTATACGTGAACCGATGGTCTCCTCCATAAACATCCGCGCTCCTCCAGCACCGCAACAAAAACTATTACGCTCTTTACGAGGCATCTCGGTTAGCGTCTGACTCGTGCTCTTGGCAAGCACTGCACGCGGAGCATCAAATTCTTGATTGTGCCGACCCAAATAGCAGGGATCATGGAAGGTCACTGAACCAGTGCTTTGCTCTGCTGCCGCGGGGAGAGCCGCCGTCGCCGGAAGTTTGCCGTCGGCAATTAACTGCGCAATAAACTGCGAATGATGAATTACCTTGGGTTGAAAACCGAAATCTGGGTATTCATTTTTAAAGGTATTAAAACAGTGAGGACAGGCAGTGACAATTTTCTGAACATTATAATTTTGTAAGGTTGTAATATTTTCTTTAATCTGCATATCGGCGAGATATTCATTGCCTGCCCGTCTCGCCACATCACCATTACAACGTTCTTCTTTGCCAAGAATCGCAAAACTTGTCCCTGATTTTTGCAGAATCTTAGCAAAAGACCGCGAAACTTCCTGATAGCGACGATCAAAAGAACCAGCACAACCGACCCAAAACAAATACTCCGGCTTTTCACCCTCTGCCAAAGTTTTAATCCCCAGTCCTTTAGCCCAGTCTGCCCGAGTTTCGTTGTTAAAACCCCAGGGATTAGCCTGCACCTCGAGCTTTTCTAAGGTTGTTTGCAACTCGGGCGGAATCTGCCCCTCACTCATGGTCAAAAACCGGCGCATATCGATAATCGCCGGAATATGCTCTATCTCCAAGGGACAGGCTTCCATACAGGCACCACAGGTGGTACACGACCACAATTCGTCCTGATGGACAATGCTACCAATTAAAGGTGGCCGTTTATCAGCAGCGGTTTCCGCTAAAGCCTGATGAAAAGACTCTTTAAGGTGGTAAATGATTTTACGAGGGTCGAGAGGTTTTCCGGTTGCGGTTGCCGGACAAACCGCCGTGCAGCGACCACATTCGACGCAGGCAATCCCATCAAGAAGCTGCTTCCAAGTGAAATCCTCTGCCTTACCCACGCCAAAAGATTGGGCTTCTTCAGCAAAGACCATCGGCCGCAAGCGGCCGCTACCGCGACGACTGCGAAAAAAAATATTTGGCCATACCCAAATAAGGTGTTGATGCTTTGAAAAGGGCAGGTAAGTCATAAAGGCAAGAAGCGAGATAATGTGCAACCACCAAAAAACACCAGCAAATAATTCCCCCGAACGAGCAACATCACTGAAAAAAAGCGCGCTAATTCCCTCTGCCATAACAGGTGCAAAAATTAAATGCTCACCACTGCGCGCTCCCGGAACAAAGCTATCAAAGCCCAAGACCAGCAAAGCCGTACTTACCAGCGAAAAAATAAAACCTAAAACCACGTAGGCATCCCGACGCGATGATGCGGGCAGCCCTTGGAAGCGACGGGGCGGAAAACAGAGGCGACGCACAATAGCTACAGCCACCGCTACAGCCACCAGAAAGTTCCCCCAGTCCTGGCTCTGAAAATAAAATGAGAGCAGATAAGAATCTGCGGGCAGGAGCCGCGCAAAACTGAGGCCCGAAGCGATACGCCCGACAATGGTGTCCAGCGTACCGAGTGACACCACGAAAAATCCCCAGAATATGACCAGATGCATAAGCCCAGGCCAGAAGTCCTTATACATCTTCTTTTGCCCGAGCCCCATAGTGATAACGGCAAGTAGCCGCTGCCAAGGAGCGTCACTACGCAATTCTTCGCTTCCTTGCCCCACCGCAACAAGTTGCAAGTAAATTTTGCACACATTGTAGGCGAAAAAACTCAAGGTCGCGACAACCATTAAAACAAAAAAAACGCTGCTTAGCATCAATAACCCCTTCTCCTGCTGAGAAATAAGCAGGATAGTACCTATGATTTTATCCCACAAAATCCTTTTTAATCAAACCTTTTCCCTGACAGTGGCTACAGGGAGTCATCAGAATTCGTTCGAGAGATTCCGAGGTTCGTTTGCGGGTAATTTGCACTAAACCAAACTCACTAAAACGCAGAACTTGGGTACGAGCACGATCTTTCTTGAGTTCTTCTTGCAGCGCCAGATAGAGCAATTCACGAGAATCGTGATCTTCCATATCGATAAAATCGATAACAATAATACCGCCAATATTGCGCAAACGCAGTTGCTCGACAATCTTGGCAATGGCTTCACGATTGGTGGTAAAAATCGTCTGCTGTGCATTAACTTTGCCGACGAAACGACCGGTATTAACGTCAAAGGTGGTCAGGGCTTCAGTCTGCTCAATAACCAAATAACCTCCCGAAGGAAGGTTGATCCGCTTATTGAGAGCGCGATGTATCTCTGGTTCAATATGATAGGCATCAAAAATTGGTTGCGTTGCTTCATACAAGTGAAGGCGTTCACCGGCCTCAGGGATTACCTCGCGGCAAAAACGTTCGAGACGCAGAAAAGCATGATGGTCATCGACAACCACAGCACTAATCTCATCAGAATAAAGATCTCTCAGAGTTTTTTGCATCAAATTAAGATCGCGATATACCAAGCTCGGCGCTTTGCAGCTGCTAAGGCTGCGTTTGAGCTCACGAGCATAGGCTTCGAGATAAGCGAAATCCCGAGCGAGAAACTCCCGACTCACCCCATACGCAGCCGTGCGGACGATCAGCCCACCTTCCCCCGGCATAAATCCACTCACTACCTCGCGAAGTCGCCTCCGCTCTTCTTCGTTCTCAATGCGCCGCGAAACCCCGACATGAGCGATATAGGGCATATAGACAAGGTAACGCCCTGGCAGGGTGATATGCATAGTAATGCGCGGGCCCTTGCTACCCAAAGAAGCCTTGGCTACCTGTACCAGAATTTGTTGCCCTTCGTGGAGTAATTGGTTGATTGGCCGGCGTGGGCTCACCATCCTTGCGAGATTCTCGTCATCATCCTCAAGCAAGCGTAGGGGAAGAGCCCCATCACTCACATCTCCGCCAAAAAGAAACGCTGCTTTTTCGCAGCCTATATCAACGAAGGCAGCATTCATGCCCGGCAATACTCGGGTGACGACCCCTAAGTAAATACTGCCAACCGCAGCCCCCTCACTGGCAAACTCGTAAAATATTTCGGCCGCACGATTATTTTCCAAAAGGGCAATGCGGGTATGGGAAAAACTGGCATTGATTACCAGCTGCTTTGTTTTCATAGATGATAACTGCTCTCAGAAAAGCGCGCTCTCATTCAGCTTGAATGGCGGCAAATAACGCCTTACTAGCTCCCCCGCGCGCTTCAAGAAACTGCCTAACTACCGCTCCCTGAGGAGCCTTGCCGGCAAGCGCCTTGGAACACCAACGAGCAAATTCCTCGTGATCCTCTACGAGACAAGCAAGCTTTGCCTGGACGAGGGCAATGGCTTCACCACTGTTTTTATAGAGGGGGCCATGGGCGATGGCAAGACCATAACTAGCAGGTTCAAGAACATTATGAATTTTGTGGTGCATGGCCCCCCCCACCCAGGCAAGGTTGCAAGCACCATACAGCGCGGAAAGAATGCCGAGACTATCCACCAGCACCAGGGTCGATGAAGCGCGCAGCTCCGCTTTGCCGGCTTGGTACTGAGCCAGGAGTTGAGAAAAACGCACCGTAGTAAATCCCCCTGCGGCAGCACAGGTGACAAGCGCAGCCAAGTATTTAGGCGTTGGCTCATGCAAGGCAATAAGACAGACGAGCCCACTGGCCCCCTCTTTTTGACGCTGCTCGAGCCCAGCCAACACCAGCTCGTAATCTTCCGGCCAAGCGCTGCCCAGCAGAAGACGGGGAACTGTACCAAAGCTTTGGGCCAAACAGTCGCTGAACTCCACCGTCAAGGCCTGATCCCGTGGAGACTTACATAAAACACGATCATACTTTGAGTCGCCACTAATTTGCAGCTTCCCGGGAGGGAGGGCAAACCATTGGCTAAAAGCCCGAGTGTCAGCAGGACTTACCAAAAAAATCTGCTCAAAAAATCCGAGGAGCCACCGTTTAACTAAACGCCTTAGCAGCCAGGGTTTTCCACTCGAACTTCTGCTGACGTTGACCAGCAAGAGCCTGCTGCTATAAGCGCGAGCACAGGTCAAAAAAGCCGGCCAGAGCTCATGACGCACCACCACGGTTGCTCGAGGCCTAAGCAAGGAAAAAAATTGCTTCCACTGGGCCAGGGAGTCGTAGGGTGCAAGCATATACGGATACTTATCTCCACGGGCCTTAATAAATTTCAGCCCCGAGGGAGAAAAAAATACGATTAAAACAAAATAGTCCCCCTGAAGGCGGGCCGTTTCAATAAGAGGAACTGCTTGCTCATACTCGCCTGCCGAACTGCAAAAAACCACCAGCCTCGGCTTAGTAGCGCTCCCTTGCAAAAGCTCGCTGAGCTGGGTGAGATCGAGAACTCGCCCCTCAAGATGGTGCTTGAGCTGAGGAAAAAAAAACGCCACAAAGCGCAGCAAATAAAACCCAAGGGTAATGCCCAGGGACCAAGACAGGAGAAAAATACGGGCGAACATGGAAACATCCCTTCGCTTAGAAATTTTTATGATAATCAGCGAGGCAGTCCATAAGACTACGAGCAACGTGCGCCGTATCGATATCGATAAAACAACGTTGATCACCGAAACGGCAGGGAGTCTTACCATGTTTTGAGCAAGGGCGGCAGCCTAATGATGCCGAAAAAGACCGGCTTGCGCCCAGCTGCGGTGAAAAACCAAAGGCCTCCACCGTCGGACCAAACAAAACCATCGCCGGAGTACCGACTGCTTCCGCAAGATGGCTCAAACCACTATCGTTGCTCAACACCACCAGCGCATGAGCTAAGAGCAGTTGACAGGCCTCGAGACCCAATCGTCCACTAAGGTTGAGGAGGGGCCCCTCCCAGGCTAACTGCTCGAGAAACTCGCCACAAGCAGCTTGATCTGCTTTATCGCCAAGCACAAAGAGTCCAAACTGAGAAGACGATTTATGGGGATCAGCAGCATGCAGATTTTCGCTGAGTTTGGCGATAATAGTCCGCAAGACTATTTGCGGAGCGCGCTTAGCAGGAAAGGAAGCTCCGGGAGCAATCGCCAGCCACTGGATTTGACCAAAAGGAGCAAGGAGACTGGCTACCTCATCCCTCACCGCGGAATTTTTAGAGGGAAACAAGCGCGGGCGAATGTCCTCGTGGGGAGCACGAGTATATAAGCTGCAGTGTTTACGCAAAGCCTTGCTAAGAGTATTGACCATGTTCTGATACTGCAGAGTACGGGGGGCATTTGCTGGAGCGAGCCCTCGGGGCGAGATTTTTCGCCCCTGGGCATAGGCGCGCCAAACCAGCAAACTACGGGCAAAAGAGGCTTTTTCAATTACCTCCCTTGGACGCCAGCAGTAAGCGGCAAAAAACCAACGCAAAAGACTCGAGCGGAAATTTCGTTGCAAATCAACTAAAAGATCAAGATGGGCAAGCTGACGAAGCAAAGTGAAAATGGGCGGATTATTATCAACGGCAATATAGGAGACCTCAGGATAGGAACTCCTTAAGAGATTGATAGTAAGTGAACGCCCGATCCAGGTGACGTGAACAGGGAAGGGAACTTGGGCAAGCAGGTTTAAGCAGGAGCTTGCCAGGATTACATCGCCAATACTGCTTAAGCGGATAAGGCCAATATTATACGTTGAAGAAGAATAGGGCGCTAAAATTGGCAGTTCCTTTTTGCAGAATTTCAAAATCGTGAAGGAATCCTAGCAAGAAAAAGCCCGTCAGAGTAGTTGATTTATAGGAGAGCATTGATTTTCTGCTTAAGAATCTCGACCTGCTCGGGGGAGCTCAACTGCAGAGGCTTACTAATGAACCCCTTCGCACCTATTTTAAGTGCTTCATCAATCATCGCCTGATCCTTTATGGCGCTAAGCACAATAATGCGTGCCCCGGGAGCGAACTGGAGGATTTCGCGCAAGGCTTCGAGACCGCTCTTATTCGGCATAGTCAAATCGAGGGTCATAATATCCGGGGGGCTTTGTCGATAAATGGCTACGGCTTCGTTGCCATCCCCCCCCTGGGCGATGACGGTCATTTTTAGAGTTTCTTCAAAAAAACGTTTCATCTGCATTCTAATAATCAAGGCATCATCGACAATGGCTACGGTACTCATGGCTTATTCTCCTGTTTTTTGTAACTACTCAGCATTTTATCAACTACGCAAGGCTTGATGCAGTTTTGCTGCTTTCAAGGAGCGAGCAGCGGAGCAGCCGTCTGGCTGTGAGCAGGCGCAGCAACGAAGAAAGCAGCGAAGATGCACCAAGACCTGAGTAGTTACTGTTTTTTAAGCAAAGCGGAAGCAACCACCTGGTGGATATCCAAAATCATCACTAATTCATCGAGTTCGCGATCCTGATAAAATGCTGCAACCAAGGGGTGGGGTGCTTCCTCCACCGAGGGAGCTTGCCTTGGCATTATTTCCTCAGGTCCCAAGGTTTTTACCGCCACCACTGCCTCAACCAGCAGACCAATACTCAGCTGCTCTTGCTGACAAATGACCACGCACGACTGGCCAATAGAAACCGTGGTTTTACCTCGACCAAGCTTGGCGGCTAAATCAAGAACCGTAATAATTTCACCGCGTAAATTGATCACCCCAATTTCGGAAATATCACTATTGGGAAGAGCGGTGATTTCACTCGCGACAATAACTTCACGTACTGAAGCCAATGAAAGGCAATAGTGATTCTCCATCAAAAGAAAGAGCAGATATTTTTTCTTGCCATCCATGCCAGCTCCTCGGGCTTAAAAGACCAAGCGTTAGCCAAAGTAAAAACGCTCAAGAATTTGAGCGATATCCACAATCAAAATCACACTGCCATCACCAAGGATGGTCGCGCCACTAATACCGAAAGTATCCTCCACCTCTTGCCCTAGGTGCTTGAGCACCACCTTGCTCTGGGCAATAAATTCATCGACCTGCACGGCAAAGGCTTGGTTGCGAAAATGCACCACAAAAGCCTGTATCTCGCTGCGTTCCTCACCAGGACGCTCCAGCAAGTAACGCGAGATCTCCGCAGAATCGCGGCCAATGGCCAAATGAGCAGCAAGCGGAACCAGGGGCAACATTTTGTCATGAATCATAACCGCACTGTGCTGATCCTGATGCTGTTTAATCTGTTTTTTATCCAAAGAGACAATTTCGTAGTAATCGGCATTAGGAATAATATACAGGCTCGTTCCCAGACGAAACACCGTCCCCTCAAACATCGCAAGGCTCAGCGGGACCTTAATCGTCATGGTCGTCCCGACCCCTTCTTGAGAGGCAATCTCACAGCTGCCCTTTAGCTTTCTGAGAGTATCAAGCACCACATCCATACCTACTCCCCGTCCAGAAATTTCGGTGGTCTGCTCCTTCGTCGACAAACCCTTATGAAAAATTAAATTAAAAATTTCTGCTTCGCTCAGTTGTTGATCGGCTGTCACGATATTTTTAGCGATCGCTTTGGCAAGCAATTTTTCTTTGTTGATTCCGCCGCCATCATCAGCAATTTTGAGATGCAAAAAACCACTTTTTTGCTCACCAACCAAAGAAACTCGCCCCTGGGCTATTTTACCCTTAGCCAATCGCTCCTCAGCGCTAGCTTCGATACCGTGATCGATAGCATTACGCACTATATGCATCAGCGGAGCAGTCAGTTCATCAAGAACCAATTTATCGAGTTCGATGGCCTCACCCTTTGTTTCAAGCTTGATCTCTTTATTGACACTTTTCGCTGTTTCACGCACCACCCGACGCATTTGGTCGAAGATCTGCTTGAGGGGAAACATCCGCAGAGAAAGAGTGGCACTTTGTAGAGAGTTGCTTACTTTCTCGAGATGCATAAGAGTTTTGCTCAATTTATTATCGCTTATCCCCAAGGTTTCGCAGCGATGCTTTAAGGCGGCAAGAAGAATAACCAGTTCGCCAAAGTAGTTGATAATCCCATGCACCTTTGGTCCGGAAACACGGATGCTTTCCACTTCACTTACCGGAGCAAGCGCTACTGGGGGAGCAACTTTCGCTGCTGAAGAAGGAAGAGCAGCGGGGGGAGAAGCAGGGGGAGAACTCGGCGGTTGAGCACCCTCGGGCTCGGAAACTTTTTTGATAAAAAGCTCTATCTGCCCACTTAGTTCGGGATTATTGATAATCACCTGAGAATTCGCTTCAAATTGACCAACCGCGGCCTTAATAAAATCGTTAACCGCCAGAAACAGGTCTAAAAAACTAGTGTTTAAAGGAATTTTAACTTTTTTTAAAACCGTGATTAAATCTTCGAAGCGATGGACAAAGCTACCGAAAGAGCTAAAAGCAATACTCTCTGCATTGCCCTTTATGGTATGAATAAAGCGAAAATAGCGATCGATAATTTCGTAGTTTTCCGGCTCGTTTTCCAACTGCAGCAAGTACTGCTCCGCTTCACCCAGCATTTGGCGCGTATCAGCCACAAATATCTTGCGGAGTTCTTCTTGAAAGCTTTCTTCGTCACTGCTGGCCATAGCGAGCCCGTTCTTTTGTGCAGAGGGTTGCGTTTATTTGCGGCGATCGATTTTCTGCTCGATATACCATTGCCGCTTATCATGCTCCATCCGCAAATCAGCTTGTTTGAGTACCTTATCTGCAGTTTCCAGCCCCTCACTGCTCGACGCCACTCCCACACTCAGATGAACACCCACCGTTTCTACTTGTTTTGAGGTCATATTTGTTCCCTGCACGGTCGCTGTTTCCATAAGCTTGGCAAGTTTCTTGAGAGTTGCGTCGGCTTGTTCGAGATTTTTTCCGGGCAGCACCATTACCAATTCATCTCCGCCAATTCTAAAACTTAAATCGCCTTCACCTTCTGCTTGCTTAAGCAGAGTACAGGCTTTCTTAATAAAGGCATCGCCCGCATCGTGTCCGAGATTGTCATTAACGTATTTCAAGCGGTTGATATCGGTAAAAACTATGGCATAAGCGTAATTTCCCTTGCTAGCTCGACCTTCCTGGTCCTTCAAAATATCGAAAAAATGTTTTTTATTAAATAGACCAGTGTCATCCTGAATCGATTTTTCTTGCAGTTTTTGCTGCTGCACATTTATTTCTTGCTCCATAAGATCAAGAGATAATTTGGCATCAAGGTGATATTTGCTATCGTCGCTTACCAAGCGAGAAGAAAAAACTTGCATTTGCGGATAGTGAATAAGCCCTTCAATCAGGCGGGGAGCGAGCATGGTCTGCGCTCCAAAAGTCTCTTTAATAGCTACCATCGCCTCGCCAGCAGCGATATTCACCACTTCTTGCATGGTCGAGAAAAGCAGTTCACTGTTTTCGGGTGAATCGATGGCGCTACCACTGATGGCGCTCATCTGCTCAAGATAGTCTTGCTTAGTAAAGCAAAGGAAAAATTCTCCGTTAACAACTCCGGTAAAAGGCAGACTGACAATAGTGCGGTTAGTAGTAGCGAATTGACGATTATGAATAAAACTGCGCTCCAAATCAACCTCAAAGGGAAGTCCCAGGATATTATGCAAGGCCTCAACTAAGCTGCGATTAAAGGCTTTGGCTGCTTTTTTAATACCATCGAGTTTTTTGTCCTGGTCCACGGGGCTCACTCCTCCTGCTAATCGAGAACATCGATCTAGCTGAGTGCTTATCGGATTGAATTTAGAGAAAATTTAGAAAAAACATGCTCTGATTACCATCCTGCGCTTGTTTAGGCGCAGTCGCGACACCCCAAACAACTGCATAACATATTGAAAATATATTAATTTAAATACAAACTTCTTTTTTTTTCAAAGAAACCCGATCAGATGCTAAGGCAAGCGAAGAAAATCGAGTTTAATACCATAAATAGCTAATTTATTGAGCTCCTCGGAAAGCATATTGTGTTCTAGCCTCAGGCGCTCAAGTTGTTGCCTCGCTTGTGATTTGTATTCGCTGCCCTCAGGTAAATTTTCCCATTTTTTACCCTCGAGGCTAATTTCTTTAATGCGGGTACGAATGGCTAATTTACGCTGAGCAGTCTTGCCTCGTTCTGCATTTAAATCTCCGTCAAGACCGGGAATTCCCATATCCTGACTTGCAGCACTCACCAGGCCTGATTTGATCCAATCCTTGGCATCATGGCGATCGATGCCTTCAGCGGCCGCTGCAAATAGTTCATCAATATGTTGGTTCTTTTCCTCGGGGCTCAATGGTTGAAGCTCTGGATATAATGCTTGGCGTATTTCCTGCCTATAAAGAAATGCGGCACTATTTGTATTTTCCCGAGCTAGGTCTTTTTTCAACACCAGTCCTTCTTAGGATTGCTGACAACGAAAGGAAATTTATGAACTTTGTAAACCTATTTTCTAACAAAACAATTGCTTTTGGAGCAGCGCTCTTCTCTATCAGTTTTTCCTCATTCCTGTGGGCTGGTGAATTCGAGCGGGAATTTGATGTTCCTTATACCCAATATTCTTCCCCGCAGCAGCTTCTCTCCCCTCGTGCCTCCAGCATGGCAAGGCCCGTGAAAACCGGCAAGCGTCTTCATGAGCTGTTGCGGCTTTGGCGGCTCTTTACACGCCCAGTCCAGCTCAAGAATCCGCCTGCCAATTTTCTCGTTCCTTGCCATTTGGTGGCTGTGGCCGAGGGGGAAAAGCGGCCGATTAGCCTCCCGAAAAAATCTTGGACTCGGCTCGCTGCTACGAGCAACCGCCTTTAGAAAATTTCTTTCAGATGCTTTTCACAAGTGCAGAAAGAGGGGCTACTGTGGAAAGAGGGGCTACCGATGCCCGAGCTATGAGCCCACTCTAATAATTTACCCACAAAAACTGCGGCAGAGCCACAATTAATTTTTGAAAATACTTCCCGTATGCCTTAATCTGGATTTCAATTCTACCACCTCAATCGCCACAAAACTATGTTCCCAGGGGCTAGCTATGATGATTATACCGCACATGGTTTTCCTGAACACCATCATTTTTTCTTTGTTCTTCACCTCTTCTCTGTGGGCGAACAAAGCTCTTGAACAAGCTACCCGCACCCCTGCACCTCTCTTCGAACCAACAATTTTTAATTTCAAGACCCCCTCTCCCTCCCCCTGTTCTGATCCCCAGAAAAAATGCTACTCAATTAAAGATATGGTAGCTGCTTCACTCTTGGTCAACTATGAATCACGACAAGCCGTAGAACGGCTCTTTCAGCTCAAAGCCTCAAAAAAAATGGCCATGGGCTCTATACTTCCCCACGTCAATTTCAATACCGCGTATAATGACTACCTGCAGTTTAATCCGGTGGCTTCCGCCTTAGATATTACTTCTAATTTGGTCGGTTTTTTATTCCCCAATCGCTGGCTCAATTGGAAAGCAAGTAAAATGCTGGTTAATGCTGAAATCGAAAGCATGAAAACCCTCTATGCCGAACGAGCATTGCTGATTCTCTCTACCTATTACTATTTGCAACAACAGATTTGGCAAATCAGAGTACACACCCACTATATCGACCAGACCCAAGGCCTAATACATCTACTCCACTATCAACATGATCATGGCCTACGCAATGTAGCTCTAGCTGATTTTGGCCTCTTGGAAAACATTAAAGGCCGACAAATGTATGCCCTCGCCTTTATCAACAACTTAACCGCCACCTACCCCATCATCGCCTATTCCATGGGCATGGACTACCGGGCTGATTGGACTGAAATTGCAGTGGAACCAAGTACCCTTACGCCAACCCACGATATTCCCCTTGGCCTCCCCCATACGTATTACCGTCCGGCTGAAGAGCGTTCTACCGAAATCGCCAACATCCGCGAACTTCTCAAGGCATCACACCTCAATAAATCATCAAATTATTTTGATATCTTTGATCCCAACTCAGGCAATGACTTGGGCGCTGGTTATGGCCAGCGCATCAAAGTGGCAAAGGCCAGCATCAAAATATTTGAAATCCAGCTTGCCAAAACTAAAGCGCAAATTATCGTCAGCGTAAATAACTACCTCAATAACTATAACGACGCCTTAGTGGCGTTGCACACCCTTGAAGAGGTTCTGCCGAGCTTAGAAGATATCAAACAAGCAGTGGCTGCCAACGTCAATAATACCGCCGAAAAATTTGATATTATGCTCTTTGCGCGTTATATGGATGCAGCTTATTGGGGACATGTCGATTATGTTGGCGCGTTTTATATGTTTAAATCAAATGAAGCTGGGCTCGCCCGTCAAACCTGGGATGGCCCTTATTTCCAAATGGTTTTAGACTACGCCTATAACGAGCTGCCTGAGGTCTATCAAATAGTTAAAAAAAGCCACTCCCTAAAATTTAAATTATTTAACAAACTAAAGCGTTTTTTGGGCATATTGCCTAAACTAAAAAAGGAGGCGAGCGAGGACCATCTTCCCGAATACCCCCAGGGAGAAGGCCCCGCAAACCAAGCTCCCCAGTAACATTCTTCGCGGCGGTTATTATGAATCTCAGCCTATACGAGCAGATTGGTGCTGAAACAATCGCTCAGGTAATTATCGAGTTTTATCAACGTGCTTTTGCTGACCCACTTATTGGACATTTTTTTCATCGTGTGAACCGCGCCCATATTGTTAGCCAGCAAATCGTCTTCTCTTCCTGTATGCTTGGCGCCAAAGAGCAAAGCTATCAGGGCAAGAGTCTACGCGAAGCCCACCACCGCCTCCCCCTCAACGAGGTGCATTTTAGACGCCGACAAAAACTGCTGCAAGAAGTCTTAGGGGAAAGCACCATTGCCCCTTCTTTAGCGACCCAGTGGTTAAGCCTTGAAGAAAAGCTCAAAGGGCTGATAATTAATACGAGTACCCCCTGCAATCAATAACGGGAGCTTAATTTTGGCGAATTTTCGTTTAGCGGTTCTCTGTGGCGGCCCCTCTCAGGAGCGAGGAATATCTCTCAATTCAGCCCGCTCGCTCCTCGACCATTTAAGCCCCCAGGGGCTGGAAATAACTGCTATTTATGTGGACCTGCAGCTAAATTTCTTTGCTCTCTCTTCAGCTCAGCTCTATTCCAATACCCCCGCGGATTTTGATTTTAAGTTGAAACAACTCGCTGAGCCCTTAAGCCGCGAAGAGCTCCGGAGACGTTTGCAAGCCGTTGATCTGGTGTTTCCGGCTATACATGGCAGCTTTGGCGAGGACGGAGAATTACAAAGCCTACTTGAAAGCTGGCAGATCCCTTTTGTCGGCTCATCAGCTAAAGCCTGTCGAGCCATGTATTTTAAGGATCGAGCTACCCAAGCTCTACAAGCGGGCGGCTTCTTCACCCTCAGATCCTTGGTACTTAAAGCAGGAGAAACCGCAATTGCGGCAAGCCTTGCCCGTTTTTTTGCCGAGCTCCCTTCCCCACAAGCCGTGGTTAAACCGGTGGCCGGAGGCTCGTCCCTGGGAGTAAGCGCCGTTACTTCACCCGCAGCGGCTGAAGCAGCAGTTGCCAAACTCTTTGCCGATGGTCAGCCGGCGGTGCTCGTTGAGCCTTTTTGCCGCGGACGTGAATTTACGGTTCTGGTAAGCACCGATAAACATGGCGCGCCTCTTGCCTTTGTTCCCAGCGAAATCGAAATTAGCTATGCGAATAATCAGATTTTTGACTATCGACGCAAATATTTACCTACGAATAATACCGCGTATCATACGCCTCCGCGTTTTAGTTTAAGCGAAATCCAAGCCATCCAAAAACAAGCTGAGGATATTTTTAAGCTCTTTGCTATGGATGATTTTGCCCGCCTCGATGGCTGGCGTCTTGACAGCGGTGAGCTTATTTTCACCGATTTTAACCCAATCAGCGGCATGGAACAAAATAGCTTTTTGTTTCGCCAAGCAGCCGTCGCTGGCATGAGCCATGCTGAGGTTTTACTGTATATAATTGCCACCGCCTGTCGACGGCATAAGCTGTCGTTTACACCGCAGCGAGCCCCTTTACCGAAAAATCGTTTTCCCGTCTACGTCTTGTTTGGCGGTAACACTGCTGAGCGCCAAGTCTCCTTGATGAGTGGCACCAATGTCTGGCTCAAATTACGCAATTCCGAGCACTTTTCTCCCCAGCCCTTCCTCCTGGACAAGAACTCAAACTTCTGGGAATTGCCTTATGCATACGCCCTTAATCATACGGTGGAAGAGATTTTTGCTAACTGTACTGAAGGAGCTACGCAGCAAGTTAAAACTGCTACCCTGGTGAGTATGCTCCGCAAAAAACTAGGAATTCAGCTTAACAGCGAAGCTGATGGGGAGATCCTGCAAGCCCACCGCTATAGCTTTGAGGAATTAATCGCCAAAGCCCAGCACCATGGTGCCTATCTATTTCTTGCCTTTCACGGGGGCGAAGGAGAAGACGGCACCCTGCAAGGCAAGCTCCAAGCTGCGGGACTCTGCTTTAACGGATCCCACGCCAAGGCCTCCGCTTTGTGCATGGATAAGCATGCAACGGCTGCAGTACTCAATGCAGCTCATAATCCCCAGATATTTGCCTTAGAAAAAGAACTTATAAATAGGGAGGAAATGGCCACCCTCCAGGAACTGGAAGCAGCCCAGCACAAATGGCACTATCTGGAAGAGCGTCTGGGCAGTAAACACTTTGTTATAAAACCCAGCGCTGATGGCTGCTCTGCGGGGATCGTTCGCCTAAGCACGGCCAGGGACCTTGCTACTTACGCCTCCCTCTTAGCAAGCGGAGCTGCTTTGATACCAGCAGGGACCTTTGCTTATCAAACAGAAATGATCGAGATGTCCACCACCCCCATGCCCTATATGGTAGAAGCATTTATCGTTACCGATGGTTTAACGATCAAGGGGACACATCTGCTCCATCAAGAACGAGAAGGCTGGCTCGAGTTGACGGTGGGCATCCTCGAGGCTCAGGGCAGGTATCATGCGCTGCAGCCAAGCATAACCATCGCTGAAGGCGCTGTTTTAAGTTTAGAAGAAAAATTTCAGGGAGGAACGGGGGTGAATATCACCCCACCTTCGACCGAGTTGCTTGATCAGATGCAAGTGGCCAGCATTCGCCGCGGAATCGAAGGGGTAGCCGAGGCCTTGGGCATTGCCAATTATGCCCGAATCGATATTTTTTATAACCGTCGAACCAACAAAATGGTGGTTATTGAAGCGAATTCTTTGCCGGGCCTCACTCCCTCTACCGTAATCTTTCATCAGGGACTTGCCGAACAGCCAGCTCTTAATCCCTTGCAGTTGCTTGAACACCTCATTAGCACGAGCAGATCACCAACACTTACCACAACTCGAGGCGAAGACCGGGCACCCGAATAAACTCACGAGTATTCCTCGTTACCACCGTAACATCACGGGCAAGGGCTATACTCGCAATTAAAATATCATTCAAGCCGATAGGGTGGCCTGCAGCTCGCAAGGTTGCATGGATAAGACCGTAGTGTTCTGCCGCACGGTCATCAAAAGTAAAACTCTCAAAATGTGAAAAAAATCCTGCCAAAATCTGCAGATTTTTATGGACCCATTGGCTTTTCCGAGCCCCGTAAAGCAGCTCGGCTTTAACGACACTACAGAGTGCAATTTCGTGGGAAGGAATTTCGGCAAGCTTCACACGTACAGCTGGATCATTACGATGTAGGAAGGCAATGCAAACATTGGTATCCAAAAGAAATTTTATTCCGCTTGCCACGATTAATCCTCTCGCTCCTGCGGCGCTCCCCGTTCAAGCTCAGCAAATTCCCCCTGCCATGCCCCTCCCAAAGAAAGAAGCTGGCTATTGATCAGGCTTTTAGGTTTTTCATCCATAGTTTGTTTCACCAGTTCGGCGACATAAGAAGATATACTCATCTTCTTTTTTTTCGCGGCTTCTTTGATTTTTTTCTCTATTTTTTCAGGTACATAAAAATTTAGTTGCGACATCACCCACCTCTTAACCTATAGAGAATATACTTGGCATACTTGCATAAGTCAAGGGCGTGTTCCGTAGTAGCCTATCAATCCCCCAAACCCTTGTGCCCCATCCCTATTGGATTTATATACCAATGATAAGCTATGGAAATCTTGACCTTCTTGGAATTACCATTCAGGTAATTGACGAAATGCCGAAAGGATCTACAATCCTTGTTGATCAGCTGGCGCGAAAGCGCCAGCGCCTGATTAAAGGCAGAAATCATGAAAAAAAATACTAAAGTATCTTTTAAGCAACCTCGGATAATTTTATTTTTTTGGTTATGGGCAACTCTTGTTGTGCCACTTAATCTATTTGCTGGCGAAATTCGCTTCATAAGAGAACAAAGTCCAGAATGGAAACGCTATAAAGATCTCGTCTCTGACACTGGCCTATCAGGAAGGGATAATCCTTGGCTCGGACTTAAAGGTCGATTAATTGGGTTTTGCCAGCTATTGATAAAGCAGAAAAAGATTATCCACTTCTTCAAATTGATATTTTACTCACCGAAATAGACAGACGTGAAATGCTGTATTTGTGGATTTATAACAGTCTTGTCAGGAACAAACTCGACAAATCTTTGATAGCGCTGCGAGATCAGGCGTTGGCAGATCTCAAAAAATTAAGTGATGCTGATTTAGAAAATGATAACGAAGTTATTAAACTGTTAAGCGACCATCGGTTTAGGAGCATACGATTAGCTGATAATATGATTGAAAAAAGTCGTCTCTATCCATTTTTTAACAAGGAATTTTTTGCCCTCGAAATAAAGCTAAGACGAAGCCATTCCTCCCATTAGCTCAACTTTTGCTAAGTTCAGTGAAGAGGACGGCTATTTCGCCGGGGCTCGAGAGGCACTATGATTGATGGCTTTGGAAACTGCCATTTCCCATGAGAAGTAACAAGTTTAGCCGTGCCATAAACAAAACCCTTGTAGCGCTCCGCTGGTCAGCGCGGTAGTAGCCCGGGTTTTTCGCAACTTACCCACAAAAACTGCGGAAGAGCCAAATTTAATTTCCCATGGTTGACTGAAATGAGGAATTTATCTATATTACTGGAGAGTGCCGAGTTTTTCTAAGCTGCTTTTGCTAGCGGGCCTTGACGGGAAGCATCGATTTTTTTTAGCAGGAATTTTCTCCAATCCAGTGCTGATCCAGTTGCTCGAAGAAAA
>JAHFAI010000117.1 GCA_023250635.1 Deltaproteobacteria bacterium
ATTGCACCGGTGATTGAGCCTCGCATTACCGGTAGCAACCAATGCTATCTCATTACCTCCTATACAGTTGGTGCGGTGAGCGCTCTACCTTCTCTTACCTATTCACATCGGGGACCCTAACTGCCGAAAATCAAGATGCTGCTGATAATTTTTTGCTTTATTGGCAATCGCGGGAGTCTCCGGTAGCGCTGGGCTTGACAGGCATAAAAGCTCGTCCCCCTCTTAAGAAGGATGCAGTCCCCGAAGAATTGGTCCCCCATGAAGGTGAACTGAGTAAGTTGGAATCACTGCCGGATTTAACCTTCAAAGAAGCTCGCAAAACCCACGAGAGTGGGCCAATCCTCGAAGATTTGGGCGTCCATGAAGGTGAACTGAGTAAGATCCGTAGCAAACCGATAAAAGAGCGAGTTTCTGTTTCCGGCAATAATGAAGAGGCGAAGCTCTACGCTTCCCTCAGCCGCGAAATAACAAGCATAAGGAAGCTTGGCCAGGGGAGCTTTGCCTCTGTTGATTTGATCCAGATCGGCGATAAGCAATATGCGCGTCGGATTGAACTTCTCCGTTCCCCGAACCGGGAGAAATGGGAAGCTGACAAAAAGGCGGAACGAACAACCTACCTTCTCCTTGAGGTGATAGGCCGCAAGCATCCTAATGAGGTTGTGATAACACCCGACCTCTCCTTTGTCAGCGAGGGGCAATATGTTTCCCTTTGGCCTGTTGTGGATGCAAATCTGCTTACAGCGACCCATGGCAGACCCAAGCTGTCAACAAAACCTGTGCCCCATATCCCCACTCTCGTAAAACAGTTGAGTAAAAACCTGGAAGTCCTTCATGAGGGAGTTCTCTTTCCTGATAAATTACCTCCTCCTTGTGACAAGGGCGAATGGCAACTGTCTTTTTTTCACAACGACATCAAGGAAGAGAATATAGGCCTTACCTCCGAGGGAAAGCCGGTGTTTATGGATTTCGGATTTAGTCAGCCAGTAGTTTGGCGTAAGTTAGATGACAACACCTACGAAGCTAAAAGTTTAACAACTACGAATGAGGGAGAATGGTTGGTCAGCGACTTGCCACAAATATTGCCGCGAGGCACCCCGCCCTACATGGATAGGGAGTTGATCTTAATATCTTTTCATAAGCTAACAAGCAATGATCAACGTTTTAGGTTCTTGAAAGATGCTAACGTCTCAGCACTCAACGTGGTTAATTACCAGATTGCAACCGGTAACAGATATAGGAGTTCCCTTTGGCATACATTGATGAAAAAGGAGAAAGAGCCGAAATTTAATGATATTGGCGATTACTGGCAGCTGTACCTGAGCCCGGAGAGCGAAGCAGCCGTTCGCCATTCCAAGCTGGGGGAACGCCCGATCTTAAAGTGGGACGATAAAAAGAAGTATGATGATGTCGAAACAGCAAAAAAACTAGCATTAGATGTATTAACCGCCTCACGCTGACCTTCCTAAGGCTGAAGAATTCGGGGGCTTCACGGGCCCCCTTTATGAGGCTGGCTGGAAGCGATCGGGGGCACTCTCGCAGCAGGCGGCGGTCAACAAACAGCGCTGATAGATTCCCGCGAGGGTGGGATAATCAGCCAGCTGTACCCCGAAGCGCTCAGCGTTATAGCACTGGGGAACTACGCAGAGGTCCGCTAAAGTTACTGCCTGGCCGAAACTATAGGTGCCGGCGGTGTGCTGGGCGAGTAATTGGCGTTCGTAAGCAGCCAAGCCAAGCTTGATCCAGTGAACAGCGTAGCGTTGCTGCTCACGGCTATCAGCAGAGAAGAAGCGCTGAGCTCCCAGATTTTGCAGGGGCTGGGTCCCACTGATAATCATTTGACACAGACCGCGCACCCGCAGGCGTGAGAGTGGATCCTGGGGTAAAAGCGGGGATTGGGGGTACATTTCTTCGAGCCATTCCAAGATAGCCATGGATTCCGTAAAAAAAAGTGGTCCGGGGAGCTCAAGGCAGGGCACCTGTCCCAGAGGGTTTTTCTCCAGGTACCAGGGCTGACGTTGTTCGTCCTTGAGTAAGTTAACCGCGACCAAATCAGCGCGAATATTCTTGAAGGCCAAGGCCCAACGCACCCGCCAGGAACAGGAGGAGCGGTAATAGTGGTACAGGGTCATTGGCTTGGCGGGAATGGTCATCAGGGTGATCCTTCTACTTGCCGGTTAAGATTTTGACGTGCTCAAGGCGACGAGGCCCCAGTTCGGCAGCTATACCTTTTTTTGCAGGGCTTTCAAACATGCCTTTAGGAAGTAAGGCCGGTTTACGTATGGTATTATCCTGGGAAAAAATAATGCGGTAAGAACGTGGGGCAATGGTGGCGATATCCATAATAAACTGCTCGTAGACCGTGTATTTGGCGTTATCCTGGCCGTCTATGTGTTGGGAAGTGTAGTTGAAGGTAAAGTGCTTCTGCCCGTCATCGACTAAGAGAATGCGCCCATCGATGCCCATTCGTCCATGTTGGGTTAGGCGGTTTTCATGCACGGTGAGTTCGCTACCGACCATTTCGCCGTGGTTCCTGCTCGGCAGGGTGCTGTGGATGGAAAATCTCTGGGAAGAATTCCTTAGGTACTGTTCGTGGAGTTCGCGCACACTGGCAAAATCGATATCTTTATCGGAGCTCAGAGTACACTCATTACGCAGGGTAAAATTAAAGTGCCCGCCTTGGTATTGGGTTGGACCCCACACAATGGGTTGGCAGTTTAGGCTCTGTGCGAAAATTCCTGCACTGATCAGGCTGGAAGCAATAACCGCAGATGCCTGGACGAATACACTCATGGTGGTTTCCTTAGGTTGAATAGCCGGGGTATTTTTATAAAAAACTGTACCGAGCCCTGTTAGACTATTCAAGAGGGATTTCCAGAGGGCTGGGCAAAAATCCGATACCCAAAATCTCTGACTTTTGTTACTGGGAACAACACGGATAGTAAATGTAGGGAGGGCTTGATGGTAATTTTGTGGGCAGCGATCTCGTGCGGTGGAGTGATGGGCTTGGTGGTGCTGTGGCAGCGCCTGGGTAAAATGCGGCAGGTTTTGGCTGCTGCACATACCCAACTTGCTGAGGCGGTGGCGTGGCGTTTACAGGCAGAACAGAGCAGCACAATTCGTGAGGAGCAGTTAGCAAATGCCAAAAAAATTGCTGACAAACTAACTCGTGAAAGCGTAATTCTGAAAGAAAAACTCAGTCGTGCCGGGGTGGAGATTCGCGAAGAACTGCGTCAGACTCATACGAAAGTTCATGAATTGGAGGAAAAACTCGAGCATCATCAAAGCCAGGAACGAGCCTTGCTTGCTCAGCTGCAAGGGCACGATCAGACCAACAAAGAGTTTCGCCAGAAACTCAACGAAAAACTGAGCGAGGCGGAACAGCAGTGGAACGAACAAAAAGCAGGCTATGATGAGGAGCTGAGGAAAGCGCGGAGTGAACAGCGGACTGCCGAACAAAGCCTGATACGACTCAAAAAAGAATTTCGTCAACGGGAGGAACAACGCCTTAAAGTTCTGGCCGCAGAGCCCAAGGTCAAAGAGCCGATTAGCGACACGGCGGCTCTTGAAAAAATGCAAGGACGTTTACAGCAGGCAGAGAAGCTCTATCAGCTGATGCGTAGTCATAAAGAAATAACCGCTGAGCGTAACGATTACTTGGTAACCGTATGCAATATTCTCGCTACTGCCGTTATTGAACACAAGCAACCGGAGACGACCAAGCCGGAGACCTTTGGTCCTCTGGTAAGCATGGCCATTAACTTGGTACGTGCTCAAGAAAGCGCCCATGCAGCCCAATAACCTGGAGACGGGGACAGTTATTCCTGATGATGCTTGGGAGGTGCTGGCACCCAGCCTCTCTGCTCATCGTCGCCAACGGATGGAAGCGGTGGCAGAACAGCGCAGCCACCATCTGCACTTGGTGCTCCAGGATATAATCAATCCCCACAATATTTCGGCCTGCATGCGTTCGGCTGAGGCCTTTGGTCTCTCTCGGGTTTCAGTGGTCAACAGCCGGGCTTTTTTTAAACCCTCCACCGCTTCGAAGGGGGTGGGGAGTTGGCTTGATTTAGCGGTTTATACGAGTATTGCTGGGTGTGCTACGGAACTGCGTCGCCAGGGTTATCGTCTGGCAATGGGGGTGCCCCAGCAAGAGGCGCCCTCTTTGGAGGAGCTGGCTATGGCAGAACCTCTGGCGCTTATTTTTGGCAATGAGCACAGTGGGATTTCGCCCGAGTGGCTTAATTTTATCGATCTGACCTTTACCATTCCCATGCGGGGCTTTGTGGAGAGCCTTAATATTTCGGTGAGTGCCGCAATCACGATGCAGCGGCTCAGTACTCGGGGGAGAAGCGAGCTTGCAGCGGCTCAGTATTTTATCTCGTCAGCTGAGCGTAAAACCCTGTTGAATCGCTGGGTGTGGCAGCAACGTCCCTCTATGCCGCAGGAGTATTTGAGAAAATCTGGTTAGAAGAGGAGAAATGTCTAGAGGCAATGAATGCCGATATACTCGGCCGTCATTGCTGCCACCCGGGCGCGATGACGAAGCCACTGCTCCCGGCCTTGGGAACCAATTTGATTGGTAATACCTAAAATAACCGCAAATTCTCTCGCGCTTTCTCGTAATTCCTGACAACAGGCATACAGCTCCATATTTTCCACACAGGCCTCGCTACCTTTGCGAGGCGGTAGTCCATCGTAGATGGTGATCCCGGTGCTGGTCAGTACCGTGCGCGGAGCAAGGCTAAGAAGCCAGGCCGGAGGCTCAAGCTCAAGTGGTCCATACAGCCAGTCGGGCCGCTCGGCTAAACCAAAACGCTCGCCGCTCGGTGACCACAGCACCCGATTGGCAGTGACTAAATAGGGCTCATCAAAGCCAGCATAACTACCGGCAGAACCGATATAGATAACTCGTTTACCACGGCTTGCTGCCGCAATTGCGGCAACCGCCTTGGCAGCATGCAGGGGACCAACTCCTAAACAATGGTAGGCAACATCCACTCCCTGCTTCTCGAGTAGAGCGAGGCTGGGGGAGCTTTCTTCAAGAATCGCACTGACCACAATAAGCGACATTTCAATCTTTCTTTAAAGCAGCTAGGTCTTTATGCTAAGGTTTTCCGATTGCTGGTTATTCGGCCCCCCGCCACAAGGATCTACGCCTATGAATCCACAGGAATTCCGTTATTTTCTTGCCCAAGAACTAAACAGTCTCCACCAGGAGGGCCTCTTCAAAGCCGAGCGTCTGCTTGCCTCACCACAGAGTTCGGCGCTCAAAGTAGGAGAACAGCGCTTAATTAACCTCTGTGCTAACA
>JAHFAI010000118.1 GCA_023250635.1 Deltaproteobacteria bacterium
TAGGTAAGGTTCTGCGCGTTGCTTCGAATTAAACCACATACTCCACCGCTTGTGCGGGCCCCCGTCAATTCCTTTGAGTTTTAGCCTTGCGACCGTACTCCCCAGGCGGGATACTTAATGCGTTAGCTTCAGTACTCAGGAGGTTAACTTCCCAAACACCTAGTATCCATCGTTTATGGTGCGGACTACCAGGGTATCTAATCCTGTTTGCTCCCCGCACTTTCGCACCTCAGTGTCAATACATTGCCAGTTGGACGCCTTCGCCTCCGGTATTCCTCCAGATCTCTACGGATTTCACTCCTACACCTGGAATTTCTCCAACCCCTCAAGTATTCAAGATAAGCAGTTTCAAATGCAATTCCCAGGTTAAGCCCAGGGATTTCACATCTGACACACCCACCCACCTACGTGCTCTTTACGCCCAATAATTCCGAACAACGCTTGCACCTTCCGTATTACCGCGGCTGCTGGCACGGAATTAGCCGGTGCTTCTTCTTCTAGTACCGTCAGACTACCCGGTTATTAACCGAATAGCCCTTCTTCCTAACCGAAAGGGCT
The DNA here is from genome assembly GCA_023250635.1 of Deltaproteobacteria bacterium. Classification (GTDB taxonomy): domain Bacteria; phylum Bdellovibrionota_B; class Oligoflexia; order Oligoflexales; family Bog-1112; genus JAHFAI01. Next base: position 559 of record JAHFAI010000118.1, read on the forward strand.
TTACAATCCAAAGACCTTCTTCACCCACGCGGCGTTGCTGCATCAGGCTTTCGCCCATTGTGCAAGATTCCCCACTGCTGCCTCCCGTAGGAGTCTGGACCGTGTCTCAGTTCCAGTGTGGCTGATCGTCCTCTCAGACCAGCTACCCATCGTCGCCTTGGTAGGCCTTTACCCTACCAACTAGCTAATGGGACATAGGCCATTCTAAAGGTGAAAGCTTTCAAGAAGAGGCCTCCTTTGGTCTTGCGACTTCATGGGGTATTAGCTGAAGTTTCCCGCAGTTATTCCCCGCCTTTAGGTATGTTCCTATGCATTACTCACCCGTGCGCCACTCTCGAAGGACCGAAGCCCTTCTACCGTTCGACTTGCATGTGTTAGGCACGCCGCCAGCGTTCGTTCTGAGCCAGGATCAAACTCTAACGTTTAAAATCCTCACTATCTGATTACTCAGATAGCTTTGCTTAGTTTCTTATTTTTTTGAGTCAATGACTCGTGATCCGGTTCGAAAACCTGATCACCAATCTTCATCGTCAAGGCTATTTTCTCTCTATTCAGTTTTCAAAGAGCTTTGCAACTTCTTACCGGCTTTTCATCTTGCGAGTCGCTGTCGGTATCAGCTGCGTGAAGGTGGTTATAAGTAATTGCGGTTATCTTGTCAAACTTTTTTTTCTTAAAATCTCTTTAATTTCAAGAAATTCGTTTGCGGGTGACCGCTGTGAAGTGCCCCACCTCAGCAACACTTCATACTCCTCGAAAGGAGGAAGCGTAGATACCCCAGGCTTCCCTAAGCTGCAAGTAGTTTTGTTTCCTTGGCCTATATTTTTAGTAACTACTCAGGTCTCGTCCCATCTTTACGGCTTTCTTCGTCACTGCGCGTGCTCACCGCCAGACGGCCGCTCCGCGGCTCGTTCCTTGAAAGCCGCAAAACTGAGCCAAGCCTTGAGTAGTTAGGCGCGGGCGCGAAATAGAATATTTCGTGCCCGCGCCGTGTCCTGAGGAGCAAAGCGACGAAGGATCTATCACGTGATATCCGGATGTTATGTGAAAGATCCTTCCTCACTGCGTTCGTCAGGACACGGCGCTTGGCGCTTTCGCGCCGAGCGCCTAAAAAGGGAGGCTCCAGCCTAACATCTGGATATTACGAACTGCGCACTGACCAGCCAAGAGTCTGTGCTGTCTTGCTAATCCCGCCTTTTCTACGTGCGAACGTCAGTCCTATGATGATCGCACTTCCTCCATAGAGGAAAAAAGCCAAACTTATGCTTGGCAAAAAATCCAGGTTGAGAGCACTAACGACACAGCGAAGACTATAGCTAAAAGCAATTGCCCCCAGGGTAGCGGCGATTATTGCCGCCATTAAAAGCCTTCGCTGAGGAACAAAAGCAGCCACGAGCAAGAGCATAGCCAAGACCTGCCCAGCACAGCGAATAAAGGCTAAACTATGGTGATTTGCCCACCAACTTGCGGGGTCATAGCAATAAAGCAAGAAGCCAAAGCTTGCCAGAATTTCAAGCCCGCTGGCGAAGCAAAGTAGCCAGGCAAACTCCCGAGTCCGCTGGGTCGCATAGAAATACACCGAGACCACCTGCCCAATCGCCTGAAAGAGGCTTGCATAGAGTAGAAGCCCGCAGGTTATCGCTCCCCCAGCGTAGTTTGCACCAAGCATCAAGCGCACCAGGTGATCCATCCAGGGTATGGCGAAGCAAATCCACAGACCATTTACTAGCGCCAAACCTATAAGCGTTTTTGTAAAACTCCCCTGAATTTCATTGCTCAGTACCCTGGATTTTGCCTCAGCAACCTCCTTCCAGACCAAGCGGGCTAAAGAGGTCGAAAGCAACATGGCAGGCATCGCCAGGTGTTGCCCTGCCGAAAAATACCCCTGGGTTTCGCTGCCTGCATAGGTTTGCACAAGCCAACGAAAGACAAACATGCTCACAAAAACAAACAGACAATTAATCGCCAGAGGAAGGCAAAAGCGAGAGTACTCGCCCAAGGTTTCTCTGAACGCCTGCCTCTCGCTACCAACAAAATAACCGATGCGCTTGAGATGCCGCCAATACCACGCTAAAGCAAAGCCCAGGGTAATAAAAAAGCCGCTAAACAAAATTACAAAAGCTGAATCAACGCTAAGCCCAATACTCTCGGCTGTAACTCCTAAGACGAGGGTATAACAAAATGTCGCCAACACATTAAATAACTGCACCACCGCAGTATTGCGCACCGCATCACCCAAGGCACTAATGCTGTTCCAGAGTTGATATTGACAAAATATCGCGATGAAACCTAGGGCCACCGTCGCTGTACTCAGCTGTGGCCAAAGAACAGCGGCCCAGGAAAGCGGCAGGAGATACAGTGCACTGAGCACCACCCCAATCTGCAGTACCTGCCAAAGGAGGTAACTTAAGACAAAGCATGCACTGCGGGGTTTCTCTGCCATAAACGTATAAAAAGCGGTGTTTCCTCCTAAATCCAGCAGCGAATTAAGAGCGATAAAAACTGCAACTAAATAGGAATATTCCCCGTAGGCGGGAAGGGAAAGCGAACGCGCAACGATAATACCTGCAAGGTACAAGAGAAAACCACGGACGCAATTAGCCGCAATGGTAACCGCGTAACGCTTAACAAAAGAAGTGGAGCTCATCAGCTCAGCTGCTCCACGGTTGTGCGCCACTCGTCTACCCAGCCCGGCGAGGTTCGCGCAAAGGTCTCTTGGTAGCGCTTGACCACCTGATATCGCCGCGGTTCATGCCACCACTGGTACACCTCAGGCATAAGCTGATTGAGCGTTGATGCTGCTGACTCAGGAGAATGATGGAAGACCTGCACCTCGGTGAGTTGGCTATAGAGGGAGCTAACCTCTGCTCGTGATGGCCAATCGGCAACCTGCCAAAACATCAGGGTGGGAATATCCCGCGCCAGAGCTTCCAACATCGTCGTGCCCATATTGTCGGCAATAAATAAGGCTGTTCCCCGCAGATAACTGACAAACGAGCGATAGTCCCGAGAATCAACCATGGTCAAATCAGGATAACGAGCCCGAAAATGAGCAAAAATATCTCGCCCATAATCCAGGTGATACAGGCGCAAAACTAAGATTTTTCGCCACTCTGGAGCAAGATTATCGATAAAACGTTCTTGCCAGGAAAGATATTCCTCCCACTGACTGGTACAATGACTACTCTCAAAGCTCGTTTGATAGCGAGAAAAGGCGGTGGTGGGATAAAATATTTTCAAGGCCTCTTTTCGCCGCAGAGGATAGAAAAATGAATCTTTCCGGCTTTTTTCTAATTTTAAACTGGCTAGGGGCACCACCGAAGGATGGTCCTGCCAACCCCAGGAAATATAATAATCGGCGCATTTGCGTTCATGAATTTCCGAGGTATTAATGAGCCGATCCCCATAGCCCCCCCCATGCTGTACCCCGATGAGCTTCGTGCCTCGTTCGGCGCATTCGGCTGCCCACCGTTGAAAGGTTTCGTTGGCGTACCAGCCCGTATCGGTCACCAAGCGGGTGGGCAAACGATTTTTGAGGGAAAACGATTTGAGCTGGGCGGCGAGCAGATGAAAATCTTCGAGCCAAATTTTGGGAAAATTAACCCTCAGGGTAGCGAGTACCAAATGCGCAAAATCATCCCGCCCCTCTTGGGGCATACCTTCACGCAACGGCCTGTTGATGCCACTTGATTGGACAAGTTGCCTGCCGAGGGGAAGCAATTGTAACTGCGTGAACCGGCTGCGGAGCATCAGCTTGAGCCGTCCACTTATGGGCTTATTGCCAACGTAGTACATGGTAGGGGCCAAAGGATAAAAGCGATTGAGCACCCTAAAAAACCAGCGTTTAAGCCGAGCTCGCCAGGGAACCTGATATCCCAGACCGGGGGCACAGTTGATGGCGAGCTTGATCGCGGTTTTCGCGGGGACAGCTTCGCTGCATTTAAACCAGCATTTATAAGCAATAATTTGTGAGTACAGCTGCTGGTTCCAACGATCAGATTGGAGTAATCCCACTCCCTCGAGAAAATTATTGGGTGTCTGATAAGAATGCGGGGGGCTTATAAACACCTGAAACAAGGGATTTCGTTCACGAGCTTGCTGCAGGCAAACATAGCGTTCATACAGGGTCTGAACATAGGTCACCAGAAAAAAACCACACTGAATCCGCCAACTTCGTGGTTGATACTGAATACCGTGAACCGTATTTAACCAGGGAACCAGCTGGGCAAGCAATGCCTCTGCTGTTTCCTCGCAATAGCTATAGGCTTGCCGCCGCTGAGCCTCATGGAGAAAGGGATAGGGAAGCACGGCGAGCTTGGGGAATTCCTTCTTAAGCTGGGCTAGTTCTTTGGCAGAAAACCACTTGCCGAGGAGATGCATTGCGGCATGAGCTGGATACGAGCGCCCCACATCTTCGGGGGTAAGCAACAAAAATGCCGAATCAGCCATGGGAATTTCTCGAAGCGAGGTTGTGGGTATTTTTCCAGAGTATATACCCGTCTGACTTTGGTTTGCAACAAGGCGCGAGAAAAAAACGTGAAGCGGTTGTCATTTTGGTCAATGATATCCATTTAAAAAATCACGCGCCTATCCCACAATTAATTGAGGTTCCATCGGTGTCCCGTCGGTAGTCATAAATTTGATAAAATAATTCACGCACTGAAGGGAGAAAGCTTTGCGAGGGATGCCTGGTAGGTCCATGGCAGCCAGTCACCTGGAGTAGCTTCGACAGCTG
>JAHFAI010000119.1 GCA_023250635.1 Deltaproteobacteria bacterium
CCTGAGGAGCAAAGCGACGAAGGATCTGTCACGTGATATCCGGATGTTATGTGAAAGATCCTTCCTCACTGCGTTCGTCAGGACACGGCGCTGGCGCTTTCGCGCCAGCGCCTAGTTACCAATAATCAGTCTAAGCTATGTAAGACCGATCTCTCCGATGTCAAGTAGGTGGCGATCTTGTGATAATAAACCCGCGTTTTTTTAGAGGGGTAAGAGAACCGCCCGCACCGGAGAAGCATCAGCGCCGGCAATTCGCAGCGGCAAAGCAATAAGGGTATAGCTGCCAGGACTGACCCCACGCAGATCTAAGCCCTCAAGAATAGCTAGATTGTGCTGAAAAATAGCCTGATGGCAGGGCAAGGCCGAGGAGCTACGGGGATCCACTGAAGGGGTGTCGATACCCACCAGCATCACCCCCTGCTGGGCTAAGTAGGCGATCACCTCGGCTTCAATAAAGCAAAAATCATCGCGCCAGCGGTTTGGATCGGCGAAAGAATTGGTCTTAACCAGAACCCGTGGTGCGTCGAGGGGGGTGTTGACTACATGGTGCAGGGAAAGCCCCTCTCCCTGCCTAAGCCCCGGCTCAATCACCTGGCAGGGGCCGAGGTAAAAAGCTAAGCTGCGCTGCTCAATACTCTGCCCCTGCCCATGGTAATGCAGGGGAGCATCGGCATGAGCCCCCACATGAAGGCTGGTTTCCATAGCCGAAAGTTCATAGGTATCCCCCCGGCTGAAACATTTGCTGATGCTGCGTCGAAAAGGCACATCCCCCGGAAAGGGAGCAATGTTTTCGCTCAGCAGTGGGCTGATATCGATGATGGTCCTAGGATCCATTAGCGAATCTCCGCTATTACCTTAAATTCAACCGCAATCGGAGTGGGAAGAGCTCCTACCTCCACCGTGGTGCGCGTCGGTCCAGTCTGCAAATCAAAATACTCGGCGTAGACGCGATTAAAATCGGCAAAGTCATTTTTCATCGCGGTCAGAAAAACCTGCACATCCACGATGGCGTCAAGACCCAGGGAAAATTCCTCGAGAATCGCTGCAATATTGGCAAAAACCTGCCGCACCTGCAGGGAAATATCGTAGGCAACAAGCTTACCTTCCTCGTCCCACTCCACTCCCGCTATGCCCCGCCCCTCCGGTAAGCGGGGACCGATACCCGAAAGAAATAACTGGTTCCCGACCCGACGCGCGTGGGGGTAGGCCCCCACCGGAGCCGGAGCCTTGGTCCCATCAAGCACCACAATCGCCCCTAGCTCCCTCGGCTTGGCAAGGAGCTGCGCCTCTGGCGCAAGGGTGAACTTACACACCCCAGCCCCCGTACCCCAGATGGCCTGATAACTATAGACCGCCGCACTGGCCAGGGGATTAGCAGCGCACATTCCCCGCAACCAACAGATCGCCTTAAAACCAAGATCAGCCGCAGCTTCTTGGGCAAACTCCGGGCAGAGAGCCACTACTTCGTCAAGTTTACCCTGCTCCATGAGGTCGAGAATGCGGCGATTCCATTGATCATCACCAGCAGAATAAATTGCATCTGCTCGCGGGTCCATGGGCTCGGTGAAGAAATGCTGGGATAAACCACTTACCACCACCACCGCAACTTTTTTGCCGTGCTGCTCCACCGCCTGGCGACAGGCCTCGCCTAAAGCAACCATGGCTGCTTCATTGCTATAGATATTGAACGAGACGATGGCACTCGCCAGACGAGCATCGGGATTGAGCAGCGTTTGTGCCACAATACAGCCTGTATCCACAGGAAAGCCCTGGTAATCGATCAGTTTTGCGGGAACACCGCTGGCGCTAATTTCCTGACAACAGAGTTCTGCCAAGCTGGTATCGATGATAAAATGATAGGGCAGGGTCCCCAAATGATGCCAATTACCGTCCACCTGCTTACCGCTTATTTCCCGACGGCCCTGCACCATAGTGCCGAGAACCGAAAACCATTGGCTTGAAAAATACAGAATTACCTCCGCCTCGGAAGCGGCTATTTCCTTACCCACTCGCCCATAAGCCTGACGCAATTCCTCTCCTTGGGGGCTTTGCTCAGCAGCCAAAAGATGGGGAAGGCCGGGCACCATATACAGAGCCGTAATTAATTGCTTAGACATTGCTTGCTCCTTGCTCTACATCTTCGTACCAGCCCACCACCGCATTACCGGTGCCGATCACCGTACCATACCCGTGGACTTCGGCCCCATACGTCGGTACTCCCAAAGCAGCCAGCATCCAGGTGAGTGCTCCGGCTTTCACTTCCGCCGCAGTTTCCTCAATGTAATGGGGCAAGAGCTCAAGCAGTTCTTGGGCCCGCCCGGCGCGCATCATGGCGAGCACCTTCATATCCCATTGGTAATGACTATGCTGATAAATACGCTCAGCACTCATATCTTCAATCACTGCTGGTTCTTCGGTAAAATGTCGGTGCGAGAGGGAATTAGAAGCAAGCAGCACACAGCGCTTACCTGATTGTTCGATCGCTCGCCGGGTTGCCACTCCCAATTTAGTCATCTCTTCCATACCTTTGGTGGTGGAGAAATAATAGGGCGAATTATTTGCCGATAACACGACTACCGGTAAATCCCACTGGGGGTTAACCATATGCAAACTGGTCACACTGCCATAGTCTAAACAAAAATCGGGGTTCGTCATCAAGGCGGTGGTTAAGCCTTCTACACGTGCTTCCTCGGCTATTTTTTTTGCTAAAGCGACCTCGAAATTAACTTCGTAGTGGTATCTAAAAATATGGGGAAAAATCGGATCGACCGCTAAGCCCTTAAGGGTATCCACCGCTATTACATGGTGGCCGACAATGGTTTGCCAGTGGGGGGAATGAACGAGCAGTACTTCCGCCTGTAGGGCGCGCAAACGTTCTCGGCAGGCTGCATATCCCCAGCGCAGGGATTCCCAGCCACAGCTGCCGTGCACCTCGTTCTGGGGGGCAGCTTCGGCATAGACCAAATGGGGGGGGTGGGGTGCTAAAATCCCTGCGACTATTTTTCCTCGAGCCATGTGCGTCTCCTCTTTATGAGATGGCTTCTCCTAGATTAGGTGATTTTAACACCGCGCGATAGGAATCTTGCAGATTTCGTCGCAGCCTCAAAGAAGCTCGCTTATTTCGGTTTCCCTGACTTGGTAGTTTTGGTCTTAGTGTTGTATAATCACCCAGCTGACGCCTGATTAAGCACAGGTTGCGACCATCAGCTACTAAGCTTAGTAAATCGGGGATCAATGCTTATGAGTCATCTTTTTTTTACGCTCTTTTGTCTTTCATCTCTCCTTGTTCTCGGCAATGCCTGTTCTACAGCGAACAAACAAAAAGAAGAAAAAACTAAAAAAGAGAAGCCGCGTGAAGAGAAGCCGCGTGAAGATAAACCGCAGGCCAACAAACCCGTTCCACCAAGCTCAAGCACACCCCCCTTAGAAAATTACTCCCCTCCCCCAGGCAAAGAGTTTGACCTCGTCAGAAAAGCACTGCATGACGTCGATACAACTCTCGCTTCACTACAAAGCGTCATCACTCCCAAACAGGTAGTTGGCCTCAAAAATTGCGGCAACACCTGCTTCATTAATGCGGTGCTGCAAGTCTTGCTCAATACCGACTATCTGCGGCGATATTTCACCCACAGCCCCAATCCCGTTATCAACCACTCTAATGACGATGCTGCAAAAATAACGAAAGCCTTTGTGCAATTATTCCACAACTACTATGCTGAGCCAGCAAGACGATTTATTGACACCAAAGCCTTTATTGCGCTTAAAGATGCTCACTTGTGGCAATTTGAACCGGGAGAGCAAGGGGATGCTGATGAGTTTTGGAGGGTCTTAGGAACAAACCTCCATGAAGCGCTGAATGTAATGGAGCAGAAGATTCCATACCAAACACTCAACGACAGCCAGCAAGCCGATTTTCCCTGGCTAAAAGCCTATTTAATCGGTAGAGAAGGCCATTCACTGTTTTCGCGGGTTATTGTTCCCTATGTCAAAAAAACCGTAACTTGTGAAAGTGGTAGCAGCAATATTTTTTATTCTCCAGGAAACTTCCCCATGCAGGTTACCCTTGGCAAAAGCAGCCAAGCTCTTCCCGAGCTGTTAACTGAAGCGGAGGAATGGGAATTTAATATCGCTGGAGCTACCTGCAGTGATAAATCCAAGGTAACAAAAAAGAAGGAAGAAATAGCAGAGCTTCCCCCTGCTCCAGGATATGTAGCGTTTCAGTTAAAAAGATTTTCGGCGACTCAAGATAGCAGCGGTAAAATGCAATATAAAAAAGTGGAAACTCCTCTACATTTTCCCCTGCAATTTACTTTTAAAGGCAAACTTCTCTCTCTCTACGGGGTAATCCTCCATAGTGGCAGTTTTAAGGCTGGTCATTATACGAGCTACGTAACCAATGCTGATAACCACTGGTACTACTGCAATGATGAAACCGTAAGTTCTGTTCAGGTCGAACAAGTCTTAGCTGATCAGAAAAAAGCCTATCTTTTGTTCTATAAAATTGACTAGAAGCCCTCTCACAAATGGTTTTGCATAAACATCTAAAATGACTATAATTTTCCATAGATGCTCGGTATTATTGCGAAAGGAGCGCCCGACCTGGGGTGCTCCTAAGATACGGGAAATTATAAAACTCCGTTATCCTGGCATCCATATTCCTGCCCGAAGCACTATCATTCTCGTCTTATAGCTTTGACGATGGCCATGGCAGAAAATTTCAAAAGCTAGGGAGAACCCCATCACCAGCCTTGTGGATTTCGCTCCTCGCCACCCCCAGCATGGCAGGGGGCTGAGGTGGCATCAAATTCCATCCCCTCGAAGGGGATAAAATTTGATGCCACCTCAGCCCCCTGCCCTTGCAAAGAGGTGAGCGAAGGACGAAAAACGAGCTCTCCCAAAAAACACAGGTCCGGGTATGGTTTATCGAAGTCGCGCCCCATAGCTCGATACATCGGGGGCGCTCACTCACTGCCTGCTTACTCTTCATTGGTCAGGGAGCGGCTCATCGAAGTCGTTGGCTCAAGCAAAAAAACAGCCTGTTTTTCCCTCAAGGAGGGTCCTCTTTTTTCCTCTTAACCAATGCTGTTTTTAGCAAGGGAGGAAGCTTTTTAAAAAAAACGAGACCGAAATGCTCTTTTGCTCGCACCGCTTCCCTCTCCATCAACGGTTTTCGCGGCAAAAACCCGTGTATACTGGAGTTAGAACAGGGGAGGTACTATGGAAACCTACAGTATACAAGATCTGAGC
>JAHFAI010000120.1 GCA_023250635.1 Deltaproteobacteria bacterium
AATTCTTGTGCCTGATAACCACGGTTAACCCGTAACCACGTTGTTTACCCACAAATTCAACCTCTCCGGGTTTCACTGCATAAATCGGCGCATTGCGGGGCGCGGCAATATCCACACCCTCATGTTTACGTCCACCGCGATAGCCAAAGGGCGAAATAATCAAGCCCTTGGTGGGAAGAATGGGAGGCCCGCCGCTGCCCCACCAGGCATGATGCCTAAGCTTGGGAGGATCAACACGAGCTGCCGAGGTCTGGCAAGCAGGAGTAATGGTTACGGAGATAGCGAGGATTAGTAAAAAGACAAAAGGTTTAGACATCGAGCTTCCACGGCAATGAGAGAGGGAGAAGTATCTAGCGGATTATCTGCTGTATTTTACCCTAAATATTTAATATAAAAAAGGCCGGCAAAGTCACAAGCCTTGCCTCCTTTCGCTTGCAGTAAAGGGAACTACCATGAGCAAAATTACCGTGGACCAGCCCATCGTCGAAATTGATGGGGATGAAATGACCAGAGTAATCTGGAAAAAAATCAAGGATTCGTTAATTTTTCCCTATCTTGATTTGCCCATTCAGTATTTCGATCTTGGCATCGAGGAACGTGACCGCACGGACGACAAGATAACCTTAGCTGCTGCGGAAGCAATAAAAAAATACGAGGTAGGGATTAAGTGCGCCACCATAACTCCTGATGCTCAACGGGTTGCGGAGTTCGGCTTAAAAAAAATGTGGCCGAGCCCCAACGGCAGCATCCGTAATGCTCTTGGCGGCACGGTGTTTCGCGAGCCGATTATCTGCAAGAACATCCCGCGTCTGGTCAAGAACTGGACTAAACCCATCATCGTTGGTCGTCATGCCTACGGCGATCAGTATAAAGCCTGTGATGTGGCAATCAACGGTCCTGGTACCCTGAAGCTGGTTTTTACCGCTGAGGGGGGAGGCACGCAGGAATGGCCAGTGCATACCTACCAGGGTAAGGGCATTGGTTTGGCAATGCATAATACCGATGAGTCGATCTACGCTTTTGCGCGCTCGTGCATGGCCTATGCCTTAGCCAAAAAATACCCGCTCTACTTGTCTACCAAGAACACCATTCTCAAAACTTACGATGGACGCTTCAAAGATATTTTTGCCGAAGTATATGCTCACGAGTTCCAGCAGCTTTTTGCTGCCGCAGGTCTGAGCTATGAGCATCGCTTGATCGACGACATGGTTGCCCAGGTGCTTAAGTGGGAGGGTGGCGTCGTTTGGGCTTGCAAGAACTACGATGGTGATGTGCAATCTGATACTGTGGCCCAAGGTTTTGGCAGCCTTGGTTTGATGACCTCGGTGCTGATGTGTCCCAAGGGACGAATCATCGAAACTGAAGCGGCTCATGGTACGGTTACTCGTCATTTTCGTGATTATCAGCAGGGCAAAGAAACCTCGACCAATCCCATTGCCAGTATTTTTGCCTGGACCCAAGGGCTTAGGCATCGTGGTAAACTCGATGGTAATAGCCGCTTGCAGGAATGGGCTAAGACCCTCGAAGGAGTGTGCATCAGTACCATCGAAGCGGGGAAGATGACCAAGGATCTGGCGGTATGTATTCATGGGAATACACCACCCGCAGGTAGTTATGTAAGCACCGATGGGTTTCTGGCTGCGCTCGCAGAGAATTTAGCCAAAGCCTGGCATTAGACTCCTCTACATAAGTCTGGAGTTTAGATGCGCAACGAGCCCAGCGGAGGAAGTCTTAGGGTCTATTAACCATTTTTAGCTATTTTGTAGGTTCACCTTTCAGAGGAGTGAACGATGGGCTTGAAACTTTTTGCCGGTTTTTTGGGCTGCTTTTTGTCTTCGGCAGTTTTTGCCGATAGTTCTTATATTATTCCGCAAGAGTGCGATAATGTCGCCCAAATAATTTCGAGCCGAGAAATCGTTGATAGTCCACTAAAGGCACAAATCCCTTCTCAAGCGTGTAGACAGCTTCTAGAAAAAATCGAAGCAGCTCGGGTCAACAGCAGTGGTTTAAGAAAAGATTTTTCACCGTACGTTGGTCAAACTCTGATCTCTGTGATGGAGTCAATTAACGAAAACAGTATCAAAATTGCGGCAATAAAGCTCAGCCGCAATGAATTCTCGGTGATTAATAAGTCCTGGAAGGGAAAATTTGATTTGCGAACTAATTCTTTTGGTGCCGATTCATCCGCAGAGAATAGTGGTGATTCTGATAGTGAAGAGCAAATAATAGGGCAAACCGTCAGTGTGGCCAATCGTACCTTTGTGGTGTGGTCTTCGCAAAAGTTTAAAAATGGGCTTGTTTTTGTCAATGAGATATCCCAGGCGACGCCATGGTGGAAACGAATTATCTCCTCGCTTGCTTGCTGACTAGAGAAACCTAGCCTTCATGCTGGGCACCCGCATCACTCGCCTTTTGTCTGATGATCCCGCGGGCCTTTCTATATTCTTTTATTGGCTGCAATTGGTCGATAAATCCAGTAATATCATAATAATCAGAGCCGCGGTAATAGAGAGATGCTTCAGAAGAAGAGCCTCTAGAAAAAGAGTCGCTAAGAGAGACCTCTTCTTCTTTTTCTACGTAGATTGCTGGTGAATTATCTGGGTAGATTACACCTCGCAAACCTTCAGCTTGCTTAGCATATTCGAGTGGTTTATTGGTCAGAGCACCGGAATCGATAAATTCCTTTAAAACACCATAACTTCCTATAGCACCATCAGTAGGAGCTATCCTATCGATCCAAATTCTTCCCGCGGGATCACTGGCCATGTGCCAATCCACTTGTTTCCCATCAAGTACCCCGTGATAGACTTCAACGGTAATATCGCCAAGTAAGTCGTGTTCAAAGTAGTAGGTCTTGAGTGGGTCTTTAGAAAAATCGGGGACAAAACCAAGCAATGCGTCCTTTCTTAGCGATTTATTTATCTCCTCTGGTAATGCCACTATATTTCGATGATACTCTTCTGCCGTTATAGGGTTTTTATCACGATCTCTACGTTTAATGTAACTAGTGTAACTAACGAAGGAGGAACTTGGTTTGTAGCGTTGAATCTCCTTCATAACTTCTGCGACTTCCTTATTTTTGAAGGCGAGTGGATGCACTTCTCTGGTAAACAAGTCCGTAATGCCCGGATCTATTAAATAGTCAAACCTGAAAAGAGCGTCCACCGGTTCAAGTGGCTCCATCGAAGCTACGGGCTCCACCGGCGCAGCATCCCTGCTGGTTAGAGGACTTTTTTCAAGTTGATCCAACATTGTTAAAATCTCAAGACTCAACTTGGTTTCCTGCGTGTAGTGAACATCTCCTCCTTTTGAATATGCGCCTCCATATGCTACACTGTGTTTTTGAGGGGTAACTCGCCAATCTCCGCCACTTTTTGACCTATATAAAAGTCTTGCTACTAAATCGCCATCACCATTAGCAGTATACATAACAACTAAATCTCTGCCGCCTCGTTTGTCAGGAATGATTTGAGAAACATAGAATGTTCTCCCCTGAACGATCGTATAGCCTACAGGCTTAGTATCAGCTCTATTCACTAACTGATCTACTCTGTTCACCTCTTCTATGAAAGCAAGTTTTTTGTATCCTTCGCTTAATTCTTTATTGAGTACTTCTATTCTACTTTTTTGTTCATCGGTTAATAAAGGATGAGACCTATTTATTTGCTCTTTTTCTGATGTCGCGGAATCATCCGCTTCTTTTATTTTCTTGATTTCATCGGCAAATTCAGCTTTTTTAGCTGAGCTTTTAGCTAAAATTTCACGAAATTTATCTCTGTCTGCTTCGCTAAACTCCTTAAAATTGCTCGTTCCCGTAGCTTCAGTAACCATGCAGATTTTAGGCTCATTAACTCTAGGGGTAAATAGGACTTGCACTGACTCATGCACCTCTCCCCTTTCGATCAGAAGAACCTGTTCCTCACCCACAAGCTTTTGGGCGGCAGCCGGGGAGATCTCCCCTTCTCTAGGCAAGACTTGTACTGGCGAGGAAGGAGTCCCCCTGCTTGCTGCAGCTGCCCCTGCAGCCTTAATTTCTGGTTTTAGCGAAGATCTTACTCTAAACGCTTCTGGGGGCATTTCCGCGAGAACTTTTTCAATAATCTCCCTTACAAATCTACCGGCGACACCTTGTTCGCTTAAAGAAAAAGTCCCATTTTTTTCGCCTCGCAAGCTTTCAGGAATAAAGACAATGGGAAGGCTTGGGTCATACGGAACCAATTTTTTTGTTATCGCAACTGCATTAGTTGGGGAGCCCTGTTGCTGCGAAGATATTTCATCAAAGTTTTGGTAATTTTGCGATTCCCTTGTTTTGCAAGCGCCTAAGCATAAAACCACTAGTATATTTACCAATGTAAAAATACCCATGCTTCCTAGCCTCCTTAATTTCGGGTTATCTAGGCGCTGGCGCGAAAGCGCCAGCGCCGTGTCCTGACGAACGCAGTGAGGAAGGATCTTTCACATAACATCCGGATATCACGTGACAGATCCTTCGTCGCTTTGCTCCTCAGGACACGTCGCGGCACGAAATATGCTATTTCGCGCCAGCGACTATCTATGCCACAAGACTGATCAAGGCTTGGTGCAGTTTTGCTGCTTTCGAGGAGCGAGCAGCGGAGCAGCCGTTTGGCGGTGAGCACGCGCAGCAACGAAGAAAGCGGCAAAGACCCACCAAGACCTGAGTAGGTAAATTTTTTTTACCGTAATATGCTATCATGGTTTTGTTGCATGATGGAATGAGCAACTAGTGCCCAAAGCACAATTCATGAGGTAATAGATCGGCATGCTCTAGTAAAAAGCCGCAGGAGAAACCGCTCTAAAGCAGAGCCAACGGCGCTTAATCAAGTAAGCGAACCAAAAAACATTGCAGCACTAAGCAGCGATACAAAATCGAAGCGGATGTGGAAACCCCCGCTATTGAACTCGAGCCTGTCGGTCGCTGCCAGAAAATTTCAAAGGCTAGAAAAACACTGCTGTGCCGTAGTCATTGCCCATATAGCTGAGGTGCGGAAACGCAAGCTGTTTCTCCTCCATGCCTGCCACAGCTTGTTCGATTATTGCGTCACCGTTCTTGGGTTTAGCGAGGCAGAAAGCTACCTGCGTTGCCAGGTGGCAGGAATCTG
>JAHFAI010000121.1 GCA_023250635.1 Deltaproteobacteria bacterium
CTTGGGGTAGTTCAGCAGCTACATTCGTACAACTACTCAAGGCTTGGTGCAGTTTTGCTGCTTTCAAGGAGCGAGCAGCGGAGCAGCCGTCTGGCTGTGAGCACGCGCAGCAACGAAGAAAGCCAATCTCCTTGAGGAGTTTTCCAAAAAATATGGTGCAGGGAAATGCGCCATATTTAGTCGAAGTGCAGAGGACGAACTCCATGAAGGGATCATCAAAGTTCTAGACAACACCCTAAGGCACTACAAAGTTCAGGACATAGCCACCTATCCTGATTTCAAGACCGCCTTCGCTAAAAAATGGCATATTTTGCAAAAAAAAGCCTTCCTATCTTCTCCAGAGACTCATATTTGGGATTTTTCAGAAAGATCTATTTTGTTAGTGCCGAGCCTCAGTGAAGAAACGCTTGGGGGAAATCAAATTTTTTCATTCACCCCACTTTTGCAATCGCTGGAGCTTGGTATTGCGCCACTAAGTATGAAGAGTCGGGACCAAGAAGAAATGCTCGCTATCAACGCCCATCCCCTTTCCGTCTTTTTTGGAGAGCAAAAAGCATTTTTTGATCATGACATAAGCCACTCATTTCAACTCGAAGCAATCACCTATAAGACTTATTTTAGAACTCAATCAAGTTGCCAGATCTTCTATTCTTGTCTTGATTCGATCCGTGGAAATTCAAAGAAATATAACAAAACCCTATTTCATTTAATCCATGAACGCAATATCAGTCCTGTTCTGCATTTGTCAGAGAAACAAGGGCCTCTCTATAGCGATTTTTTAGAATTTTCATTAGAGTTAGCGTTAGACAAAAAAGGCATAAAACACTATCTCCATATCCTGGGCGATACTGCAGCTGAACAGAAAATCTCCTGCATGCAGATTATCGATAATCAGATACTGAGCATGAATTCTTTCGAATTCATGCCTATTGTGCGTAATTTACCGACTCCTTATTTGCTAAAAAGCGCCGAGGATTTTTTTAAATTTAGCTTAAAACAAAAATTGCTTGGCATCTGTAAGAGTTTAGGCCATAAAAGTTCAAGCCCTAAACCAGCGCTCAATACTCAGGTAATTAGGCGCTGGCGCGAAAGCGCCAGCGCCGTGTCCTGACGAACGCAGTGAGGAAGGATCTTTCACATAACATCCGGATATCACGTGACAGATCCTTCGTCGCTTTGCTCCTCAGGACACGTCGCGGCACGAAATATGCTATTTCGCGCCAGCGACTAATTATGCGGTTCAATGCCCTACTTGTAGCAGTTGAAAAACTCGTTGAAGAAGAATTCGAGAACTTAGCTATGAACTATCACTCATTTTTATTTGAGCTAAATAACCACCAGAAGCATCCGCAGTGCGAGGCTGCGCGTCAATTGCCGATTGCCGCCCCCTAGGATTCTACAACAGTGATCGCCCAGGCCCACGCCCAGACCCTTGTTTTTTTGTAATGTGTAGGCTACAACTGATGGTGACAATTCCAGCAGTAAGACACGCACTCCCGGGGGGATTCGCCGATGTTAAGCAAACTCTTCCCTAAAAACTACGATTTTTATACCTTATTCGAAACTTCTGCCGGGCTTATAGTCAATGCCGCCGAAGCCTTTCAGCAACTGCTCAGCAAGGGGGAGGACGACGGCAGATCTGCTCTCGCCACTAAAATTCGCGAACTCGAATCTCGCGCCGATCACAATACCCATCAAACCATGACCCTCCTCCATAAGACCTTTATCACCCCCATCGATCGTCAAGATATTCACGATCTGATTAAACGCCTGGATGATATTCTCGATTTTATGGATGCGGCGGCCTCGCGCATAATTCTCTATGAAATCACCCAAGTCACTCCGGAACTACACAGCTTTGCCCGCATCAACTACGAGAGCAGCCTCCTCGTCCACGAAGTAGTGAGTGCCCTCAAAGATCTGCGCAATCCCAGCGAAATTTTGCGCTTGTGTATCGAAATCAATCGCCTCGAGAACGAAAGCGACCAACTCTTGCAAAAGGCCATGGCTCGGCTCTTTAAGGAAGAGAGCAATCCCCTTGCGATTATCAAACTCAAGGAAATTTACGAGTTGATGGAAACGGTCAGCGATCGTTGCGAGGACGTGGCCAACGTCATCGAAAACATCGTTCTTGAATATAGCTAGGCGCTGGCGCGAAAGCGCCAGCGCCGTGTCCTGACGAACGTAGTGAGGAAGGATCTTTCACAAATTAGGCTAATCCATGGATATCAGCATCTATACCTTAGGGGCAATCATTGCCATCGCCCTGATTTTTGATTTTATTAACGGCTTCCACGATGCCGCAAACTCCATTGCCACGGTGGTTTCTACCCAGGTACTCAAACCCCATTGGGCGGTGATCTGGGCTGCTTTTTTTAATTTTATCGCTTTTCTTATTTTCGATACCCACGTCGCCAAAACCATCGGTACGGGCATAGTTTCTGGAGATATCGTCGATCCCTTTTTTATCTTAGCAGCACTTCTCGGGGCGATTTTTTGGAATCTGGTTACCTGGTATTTTGGCCTGCCCTCATCCTCATCCCATGCCTTAGTGGGGGGCTTGGTCGGTGCGGCTCTTGCCAAGGTGGGATGGAGCGGCCTGGTACTCTCGGGCTTTATTAAAACCGGCTGTGCCATTGTCCTTTCACCAATTCTCGGCTTTATCCTCGCCTATATACTGATGCGCTTAATTATTATCATCTTCTTCAACTCCCCCCAGCAGCGGGTAAATCGCGCCTTTCGGGTTTTGCAGCTCTTTTCGGCCTCTCTCTATAGCTTGGGCCATGGGGGCAACGATGCCCAAAAAACCATGGGAATTATCCTCGCCCTCTTGATTGCCACCCATCGCCTGGCTGCTGATGCTCCCGTTCCCCTCGAGGTGGTGTTAGTCTGTCAATTTGCCATGGGGCTCGGCACCCTCTTTGGGGGCTGGCGGATTGTAAAAACCATGGGGATGAAAATCACCAAGCTACGCCCGGTGGGGGGATTTTGTGCCGAGACGGCGGGGGCTGCAACCTTATTTTTGGCAACCAGCCTCGGTATTCCGGTCTCGACCACGCATACGATTACCGGCTCGATTATGGGAGTAGGGGCGGTTACTAAGCTTTCGGCGGTGCGCTGGGGCATGGCCAAGCGCATTGTCTGGGCCTGGCTGCTTACGATTCCTGCTTCTGCTGCGGTTTCAGCAGGAGTGTGGCTGCTGTTCTGTCGCTAGAAATTTTTCTTCTCACCTGCTTTAAGTGTCCCCGAAATGGCTATTTCTTACACCAGGGCAGGCTTGGATCGATTTGGCAGAGAATATCGCAGAGCTGAGGGGGATTAAGCGGGCACGAGCCTCCGGGATCTTTGGGAGCAGCCTGACCCACGTAAATCGTCCGACTCGCCGCTTTTGCACCAGCGCTATCAGTGACCGTTACCGTGGTTTCTCCCTTAGTCGCTGCCGTGAGGGTGCCGTCGCTTCCTATAGCGGCGACTGCGGGATTCGATGAAGCAAAGGTAAAAGGAGCTTTGCCACCAAAACCCGTAAATTGTTTTTTGGCCGTCAGCCCCATAGTTGCCGCATTGGGTAGGACCACCAGGGTATTATCACGGACCATAGCCAAAGCCGCACCCACGTCAATGCGGCACTTGCAGGCGGTATCGATAGCAACCTTTGCCCCCGTTCCTTGTAAAATGGCTTTGATCTCCTGGGGAGTCATGTTCTTGTTGCGTGCCTGGGCTTCGGCAATAACCAAGGCCACGGAACCAGCAACTAAGGGCGTAGCCATGGAGGTTCCCGATAATTTTTGGTAGCCATTTTTGGGAATCGTACTGAGAATATCGAGGCCTGGGGCAGCAAGATCTACCGTCGCCAGACCGTAGTTAGACCAGGAAGGTTTGCCGTCTTGGGGATCTGAAGCAGCAACGCTGATCATATTGGCAAAGCCCCCATTGGCAGGATATACTTCGCGGATATCATTGTTTTTGCCGTCATTAGCTGCAGCGGCGACAAAGACTATCCCCTGAGCACCTGCGCGCTCAATGGCATCCAATATAGGCTTCACTTGGTCCCGGGGGACTGCCGCTCCCCAGCTAGCGCTGATCACATCCACCTTCATCCCACTGGCGTAATCGATGGCTTTAGCTGCGGTCATCAAGTCTCCGGAACCATCGCTCCCCAAAAAACGCACGGGCAAAATACCCACCTGCTGGGCTATACCCGATATTCCCACGCCATTATTTGCCGCAGCCCCAATAATTCCTGCGCAGTGGGTGCCATGGCCCGGATTCTTGCTCGAAGTTTCGTCGTTGGGATTATTGTCGTTGTCTTTAAAATCCCAGCCATGCACATCGTCGACAAAACCATTATTATCATCGTCCATACCATTGCCAGGAATTTCGAGGCTGTTTTCTCTGATTTGACCGAAAAATTCTGTATGCGTCCAATCTACTCCGGTATCGATTACCGCAACGGTCACCTCTTTGTTACCAGGGTTAATGGCCCAGGCGGCTTCAGCTCTTACCTTAGGAAGGGCCCATTGCTGGGAGTATTGGGTATCATTGGGTGCCTCAAAAGCATGAAAGATAATGTTGGGAACGATATATTCCAGATCATTTTCTGCAGCCAGACTGGTAAGCTGCGCAGCTACTTCCTGCTGATCCTTTGCTGGAATGTCCACTAAGACCAAGGAGCCGGTACGGTGGGTGTCGAGAAGCCTCAGCTTAGCACCAAGCTGGAGACCACTCAACTCTTGGGTAAAACCCCCCGCACCACCTTTGAGCTTGATCACAAATTGCTGCGCATTACTCGTTGTTGCATTGACCAGAATTAAACTGGTCAATGCAGCACACACGCCAAGCTGTACCTTGCTCACACTACGAAAAAGCATAACTGCCCCTCCTAAGATGTCCGTATACTAAGTATATTTTACCTAGTTTCTTGGCAGAGAGATAGAGGCGGGGAAAATTACCTAGAATCTGTAACTAGTCGCTGGCGCGAAATAGCATATTTCGTGCCGCGACGTGTCCTGAGGAGCAAAGCGACGAAGGATCTGTCACGTGATATCCGGATGTTATGTGAAAGAT
>JAHFAI010000122.1 GCA_023250635.1 Deltaproteobacteria bacterium
AGTGTTAAGGGCTCCTGTTGCGGTGTTGCCACTACCTGGGTTTGTCCCCCCCCCCGCGGTGCTTGTGGTGTAGGGTCCACTCCCCTGGCTTGGGCTGGATCCATTCCCTTGGTTCGGGCTGCTTGTGGTGTAGGGTCCACTCCCCTGGCTCGGGCCGCTTGTTGCGTAGAGCCCACTCCCCTGGCTCGAGCCGCTTGCCTGGCTGAGCCCCGAGTTCCCGGTATTTCCGCTGTTCCCGGTATTTCCGCTGTTCCCGGTATTTCCGCTGTTCCCGGTATTTCCGCTGTTCCCGGTATTTCCGCTGTTCCCGCTGGCTGTAGAAACAGTGGAATTGCCAGCATTGCGAGCTGAGCTGGGGCTTTGCTGTTGATTGCAGGCAAGAAGAGCTAAACCAAGAACAAAGTATTTCATGGCTCGAACCTCAGCGGTGTTTTAAGTAGATTATATCATATATATTCCTGTCCAGGGATTTGTGCTTAGATGTTGCTGAGTCGATGTAGAGCTCGTAGTTCTGTAGCCACTTCCTGCATGGTTGGGCGGAGCTCAGCCTGGTTGCTTATCATGCGTTTAAGCAAAGCCAATTCATCCTTATTAATACCCGCAGAGTTCAAGCTATGTTCAAGTTGCCTAAAGGCGTCTTCTCCCTGGATCACGAAGTGATCTTGGTATTTTCTGTAACAACACCTATAGATCGTCGTCCATGAATTCGGACCGGCACGTAGTTCTATAAGGGAAATGCCCAGAGCGAAAACATCTTCTTTAAAGGGGTTTCCCGGTATTTCCGTACCGGGAGGTGTTGTGGATATTATGGCAGGCGAACGATAGGTCCCGTGTAGGTTGGAAGCTGGTAGCATTGTAGGGGCGCTGATGTAGCGAGTGAAGCCGAAATCACCTAGTTTTGCAAGGACTTCGGAAGTAGGTTCATTGGGATCTATCCGTGAAAAAAACAAATTGGCGGGTTTGATATCAAAGTGGACATAACTGCTGGCATGCATGGCGGCGAAGCCATCTGCCGCACCGATCATCAGCCGGGTTTTATCCCTAGGGGGGAGATTATAGGCTGCGAGTGATCTCCAATCACTGGCGACTATTTCCATAGCCAGGGCATAGCCCCGTTCTTTCACGCCATCCTTAGGGAGGGGATAGGCGCCGTAAAACTGCATGCTATTAGGGTGACGAGTCATGCCATCAAGATGGATTATTTCATTGGTGAGATCAGCTTGTTCGCGAGCATTGAGGCCGTCTTGCAAGGCTTTTTTATTAGGCTGTTTTATGGCCATTAGAAAGGGTTCTTCTCCCTGAGGAGTGAATTTAACCTGGAAGACATCGCCATACTCACCGCTGCCAAGTTTTTTTTCGACTTCAAAATCGATGTGCTTCTCTGCTGCACTGACCAGGCGGCCTTTCTGGGTAAGGTCAAGAGGGGCTTGTCCCTCTTGGGTTGCTCCCAAGCGTTTGATGGCCTCAGTTTTCATCGCAAAACGGGGGTCGCTACGGTAGGTGGCGGCTGGAATATAGGTTTGTTTCTTTGCGACAGCTTGTTTGATGGCTTCTCTCCTGAGCTCAAATTGGGGACGGAGGTCGAAGGCGGAAACATAGGCATAATGTTTTGTTGCGGCAAACAAGCGGTATTCGCTGCTCCCTCGGATAATACTCTGAGTAGGCGCTTGACGAAGCTGTTCCAGGAAGGGATTGTTGGTCTCCATCTGGATTATGGCGTGCTCTTCTTGGGGAGCAAAGATTAGTTCCTCTGGTTTTTCTAGGTAAACCTTGCGAAGCCCCTTTACATCAGGGGGGGGAGAAATATGTTCAGCAGCACCTTCAACCTTAGGGCTAGGGCTAGGGACTTCAAGCGTGGGGCTAGGGCTATGCCTAGTAACAAGTTCTGCCTCGGGGACTAAGGCTCGGGGG
This sequence comes from Deltaproteobacteria bacterium, assembly GCA_023250635.1. Taxonomy (GTDB): domain Bacteria; phylum Bdellovibrionota_B; class Oligoflexia; order Oligoflexales; family Bog-1112; genus JAHFAI01. The sequence continues at coordinate 1,912 of JAHFAI010000122.1, forward strand.
CGTTTCTCGGTTGCGGCGAGATATTTGCGCACCCCGTAAGCGCCGCCTTCTGCAACGAGCAAAGATCCGGCGATGATGCTGCTTATGGTGAGCACTTGCTCAGTACTGTCGCTGTCGCTTAGGCCTAAGGAGGGATCGTGGATCAGATAATAGCGATCGAGCTTAGCAAGCAGGAGGGGATCAACAAAGGTATGATACTGAACTTGTGTTGTTGATCTTGTTTGTAGATCACTCGCTTCTGGAATTGTTTCTGGAATTTGCTCCGGAGGATGATGCTGCTGGGAGGTGCGACGGCAGGAAACCGTTGGTAAAAGCATTAAAAAAGCTAGAAAATAGTGCAGAAAAAAGAGCATAAAATATTCTCTCTCGCTGGACATTGGCTATGAGCATATGCAACAAGGGTTGAGGGGGTAGTACTCATAGAGAATATAGCTTCTCCGAGCCTAAAAAAAGGAAAAAAGCATGAATTTACGGGTTTTAATAGGGATTATTGCCGCCTTATTGTTAATAAATGCTCTGGCGCACGGGGAGAGCGCTGATAAAATTATAATTTTTTGCTGGGGAACAGAGCCGAACGCTCGTCTTTCCGCCGAAGCTATAGCGGCGAGTATTCAAAAAAACTATCAGAGGCAAGGCAAAAATATTCGCACGAGGGTGGTGGATATACAAGATTTTAGCCTGGTAGCCCCCCTAGAAGAAACGCGGCAAGCGCTGCAAAAATCAAGCCGTGCATTTGCTGATCTTCCTCAACAAAGCAATTATTTCACCTGGCAGCGAACTCGTCACCCACAAAAAATACCATCTCACCTTAATCTGCTGGCCTTGGCGCGTTTCTTAGGGGTAGAACAAGCCAAGGCGGTAATCACCAGCTCCTGGGATTTTGCTCAGGGGCTGTATCTGCTCAAAAAAGCCATACCGAGCTTTACGAGCTTACCCTGTGCTTGGCTGCGCAGCGATTACGACACCTTTAAGTATGGTGAAATAGCTGGGGCCATGCATTTTACCTCATCAATAGTTGCTCTTCCCTTTGACGAAATTTCGTATTTAACCAAGCTCGAGCCCCAGCGCAGCAAAGTAGCCTTGGGATTGCGTCCCGAAGCGAAGAGCATCCTCTTTGCCCAGGGCAGCGAAGCACATCCCCAGCTTACCACCTTTAGCAAGGAAATTGCCCAAGCCCTTAGGGCCGAAGGTATAGATTTTCAATTGCTGCTCTTTGCCAGTCCTTCTCTCCAAGCTGAGGCCAACTACCAGGAGCTGCTGGCGAGCTATGGCGCCGATACCATCAAGCGTCTTGAGTTTCAAGGGCAGATGAACCATCGCTATCTTCATAGTGCCGACTTGCTCATCACCACCGCAGGAGGTCTAGGCCTCACCCTGGCAGCACTGATGCACAAACCCCTGCTGCTTATTCCTGGTCGTGGGGCTGAGGAGCTGCATAACAAAGACGTCTTCGTCAGCCAGGGGCTGGCCCTGGCTGGAGAGAGTCCTGAGGATCTTGGTAGAAAAGCCTTGAGTTTGCTGGGTGATCAGGCCTTTGCCGGAATCATGCGGGGGCAGCAGGCGGCTTTTGCGCGGGAGCATAGTTCGAGTCCCATAGCCCAATGGGCGGAGGCGGTGGAGACCACCATACCCTGGGAGCAGATCAAACAAGGGGTGGAGAAGATCGAGTCACAAAATGTGCTGAGCAAATTCCTGCCTCAGGAGATTTCCTTCTCTCATCATTGGTATCTCTATTTAGCAGAAATCGTAGCTGCCACTGCCAGTAACGATAAAGGACCTGGGCAGTTAGTGCGTAAACGTGCGGAGCAAATTTTGCAGCGAGGCTTTAACCTGGGGCGTACGAAAATCGAGCATTATTTGCGCTATGTGAAGGGTCATCCCCAGGAACGCAGCAAAAAAGCGCTTACCATTAAGTGGCGTTTGTTTGAAACCATAGTGGCCGATCAAGCCTTGCATTTTTATAGCGATGTGAATTTTCAACACAGCCAACGCTATTTTATTAACCGCTTGTTTTATGCTCTGCTCCGTGATGAAAGCGATCAGCTGCTCAGCAATAATCCTGAGACCTGGAATTATTCGCGCGCTTATCTTTATTTTTTGCGAGCACAATTTTGTTACAACGAATTTTCGTATTTTGATGGTCTCGGCTATAGTGAACAAGCCTTGGCGCTGAGTCCAGATCTCCAGGGGGCTGAAGAGTTTGTGTTGCTGCAAGGGAAATTACTGGCGCGCATTGGCGAATATGGGCAGGCGAAGAAATTTTTAGCGGCGCAGCTGCGGCGTTACCCCGATCAGCGGGAGGTTCGTCTCACCTTAAGTGCTTTACACGAAGTAGCTCACCACCATGAGCAAGCAGTCAGCACTCTTGCCCCCCTGCTCGTAGGGGGACAACAACTCAGTGAATTTGACTATTATACTCTGGCCCTGGTTTACCTCAACAATCAGGCTCGGGCCCAAGCCTTAGCCGTGCTCGAACAAGCTTGTACGCAGCATCCCCGCAGTGTGATTCTTCTCTCCCTGTTGATTCACTACGGGGAGAATCCCTCGGAATATCGTAGGGTGGAATTAGAGAATTTACTGCGCCATAAGGATTTTTTATCTCTGCTATCGAGAAGATCTATTTCCTAAATGCTTTGAATTGCCGGTCGCTGCCAGAAAATTTCAAAGGCTAGGGAGAAGCCCATCACCAGCCTTGCAGGTTTCGCTCCTCGCTAGGCGGGAGAGGAGTCATCCCTCCATCCCCGTCATCCTGAGCGGAGCGAAGGACCTCCCAAGTTACTTCATAGTTGGGAGGTCCTTCGCTCCGCTCAGGATGACGGTTCAGTAACACGGCCGTGGCGCTTTCGCGCCAGCGCCGTGTCCTGACGAACGCAGTGAGGAAGGATCTTTCACATAACATCCGGATATCACGTGACAGATCCTTCGTCGCTTTGCTCCTCAGGACACGTCGCGGCACGAAATATGCTATTTCGCGCCAGCGACTAATTAGATTTTGCTGAAAAAGGGCCGCCTCCCGGCGCCCTTTTTCAGCAAAATCGTGTCCTGAGCCGCCGCGGCGAAGGATCTCTCGCGAGTTACCCGCGTATTTTTGCAACAAAGAAACATT
>JAHFAI010000123.1 GCA_023250635.1 Deltaproteobacteria bacterium
GCTTTTATAGCTGGGTCCTTTGCTGCCAGAGCTATATCAGTTATTTTTTCTAGCAGCTCAGGCAATTGGGCTTGCATAGAGGCTACGCCCAATAATTCAGCACAGCGCTGCAGTTTGGCGAGCAGATTTTTATGCATGGGCAGACGCACTGCAAAAAAATCCTCGTTTAAGGGAAGGATCACCGTTTTGTTAGCGGGAGATTTCCCCAGGGAAGCGGGGTTTTCTTTGGCGATAATGATCTCGGCCTCCTGTTTTGTTTTACCGTGGCAAGCTGGCAAGAGACGGTGTTGGTTTTTTTCGCTGAGACGAGGAGCAAGCTTACCCGCGACGCAGAGGCTGATTTTTCCTGCTGCAAGATCGGCAAGCACTGCGGGAAAACGAGAGCAGATTCCTGCCACCTGGCAACGCAGGTAGCTTTCTGCCTCGCTAAACCCGAGAACGGTGACGCAATAATCGAATAAGCTGTGGCAGGCATGGAGGAGAAACAGCTTGCGTTTTCGCACCTCAGCTATATGGGCAATGACTACGGCACAGCAGTGTTTTTCTTGTTGGGCTGCAACTGTGGTTCTCTGCCACAGTTCGAGATCATCAAGTGTAGCAAGTGTCTTGCTCAGATCTTGTATACTGTAGGTTTCCATAGTACCTCCTGTGTTCTAACTCGAGTATACACGGGTTTTTGCCTCGAAAACCGTTGATGGAGAGGGAAGCGGTGCGAGCAAACGAGCATTTCAGTCTCGTTTTTTTTAAAAAGCTTCCTCGCTTGCTAAAAACAGCATTGGTTAAGAGGAAAAAAGATGACCCTCCTTGAGGGAAAAACAGGCTGTTTTTTTGCTTGAGCCAACGACTTCGATAAGCCATACCCTGACCTGTGTTTTTTGGGAAAGCTCGTTTTTCGTCCTTCGCTCACCTCTTTGCAAGGGCAGGGGGCTGAGGTGGGGTCAAATTTTATCCCCTTCGAGGGGATGGAATTTGATGCCACCGTAAGCCTCCTGCCATGCTGGGGGTGGCGAGGAGCGAAATCCACAAGGCTGGTGATGGGCTTTTTCCTGGCCTTTGAAATTTTCTGCCATCGCCATCGTCAAAGCTATAAGACGAGAATGATCGTGCTTCGGGCAGGAATATGGATACCAGGATAACGGAGTTTTATAATGAGAAACGCCCCCAGCTCAGCTTACAAGATTTTAAGCTATAGTGGGATAGGTTCACATAACATCCGGATATCACGTGACAGATCCTTCGCCTGCGGCTCAGGACACGGCCGTGGCGCTAAAGCGCCACGGCCTAATTAAACCCCATAGCTGGAATCGGCGAAGGAGTCGGGCTGGACTCTTCGCTATGCACTCCCAAAACCTGCTTATTAAAAAAACGCAGCATATCCTTCTTGTGCCACAACGATGCCCACACCGGCCAATTCACATGCCCCAAACTGGATTTACGCATCTGCGGTGAGCCCAGCTGTTCATGCAGCTGCCATTGAGTCATGCTTGGCACCATCTTATCAGAAGTAGAAATATACATGGAAAAATCATCGGGAGAACGCCTACAACTCCAATCCGCAATAGTGAAGGTCAGCTGCTTTTCGATAGCTTTGAAGTACTGATCGACCGTGCTTAATCCTGCTTTTTTCATATGGAGATTCCGCAGCTCTTCCATCACCGGTAACTCAGATTTTGCCATTATTTCGGCAAGAGGTGCGCCGGTAACCATCAGTACCGAAGCTTTGATTCGCTTGTCGAGAACCGTTTGGTGCACAGCCCGTATTCCCCCAAAACTCATCCCCAACATCCCCACCTTATCTCCATCGATGTTAGGGAGACTGGTGAAATAATCAACCAAAGCAAGATTAGCATAGACCCCCTCGCGCATGCTTTCGTTTACTTTCTGAATAGATTGATTTTCCTCTAAATCAAAATAATGAGAAAGCACCACCGAATATCCCTTATCAACAAAAAAATGTGCCAGATATTTATCCAGAATATTTATCCCCGACATCCCGCTAAATAAAAACAAAATTGGAGCCTTGCCCTGGGGAGGAAGCTCTTTGGTTTGATAAAACATAAAAGAAATTCTGCTTTTATGCTCAGGACCAAAGGCGAGTTCACCGCGAGTTTTTTTGGCGTGGGAGCTTTCACCGAGCTCTTCATTAACCGCAAGTTTGGGGACCGTGCGTTGATTAAGTTTACTCAAGACAATTTCGTGCATATGCTTTTCTTTTGGGGTACACGGATAATGATGCCCAAAATCGGCGAAAAGCGGTGGCGCCAGCAGAGAAAAAGCCATGCTAATTTTCCCTGCAAACAGCCCTACAGCACTAAATCCTTTCATGATCTACCCCATAGATGTTGCTAACTGACAAATAGATAAAGGTGAATTGTTTAGTATCTAAACGTATTTTATTGCCTTTGACGAGGGATAATTTGAGAGAATTTATGACTTATTGCCCTGGGTATTTTGCTGAGCGGTAAATAGCTATGGCTGTTCTTCATCCTCGCTAAGCGGTAAAAGAAAAAAATCCTTGCGTTCTTCATCAGGCATAGTTTCTACGGCGCGCAGCGCTCGCCCCATAGCTCGGCTGCGCACCTCTGCTCCTTGCAACACGTTATTTGCTTCGGAGAGTTTACGTTTGGTCTTCTCGAGAATATCAGCAAATTTGCCAAACTCAGCTTTGACTGCCCCGAGAGTTTTCCACACTTCGCTGGAATGTTTCTCGATCGCCAGGGAACGAAAGCCCATTTGCAAGCTATAAACAAAGGCCGAAAAAGTACTCGGCCCGGTCACCGTAACTTTGAATTCTCGCTGCAAAACTTCAAAAAGCGCTGCATCCCGCAAAATCTCTGCGTACAGTCCTTCGGTCGGCACAAACATAATCGCAAAATCGGTGGTATGGGGAGGATCTATATATTTACTGTGGATATCCTTGGCAAAGGATTTGATTGCTGCATACAGCTGCTTGCGCAGGCGTTCTATCTTTGCTTGATCACCTTCGTCACTCGCCATAAGCAGGCGCTGATAGGTTTCGGTGGGAAATTTAGCATCAACGGGAATCCATAGATCATTTTCTTTTTCTTTACCAGGTAACTTAATGGCAAATTCGACAAAATTCTTGCTGTCTTTTTTGGTTTCGACATTCGCACTATACTGCTGGGGAGTCATAATATTACAAAGAATATTCTCTAGTTGAATTTCACCGAGACCACCCTTGCTCTTAACGTTGGTCAAAACATTTTTGAGATCACCGACCCCTTGAGCAAGGCTTTTCATTTCACCGAGACCTCGTTGCACATTTTCGAGATGTTGCGCCACCGAAAAAAACGATTTTTGCAGGCGTTCCTCCAGGGTTTTATGCAGCTGTTCATCGACGGTAAGACGCATGCGTTCGAGCTGAGAACTATTATCACTGCGAATTTCTTGGAGCTTCGCTTCGATCGTTTGACGCATTTGTTCGAGATTACGCTCCAGGGTTTGGCCTTGCCGACCCACCTGGGTACTGGTGGAACTGAGCTGATCCTTGAGGGTTTCCTGGCTGAATTGCAGGGAATTGGCGATGGTGTTTTGCAGGGAGCTGAAGTTAAGGGACAGTTCCCCACGCAGGGCGTTCTGGTTGGCTGCAGCCTCGAGGCGATTTTGGGCCAACTCGGCACGCAATTGCCGCTGGATGGGTAGTAGCACCAGCAAACCGGTTGCCGCGAGAACTACACTAACCAGCAAAAGCAGAAGAAAAAGGAGTTCCATAGTATGATCCTTTAGACCGGCGAGTGACAAAGATTTCGTGATGCTCTGCTAGCACTTATCGGAATTTTTTGCCAGAATATTATAGTCATTGGATTGTCTCGATGCTTACTTTTTTGGTTGTTCTAGGCCTCTTAGGTAGTGTGCAGCTCCTGCTGCTCACTCGGCAATTGTCCTCGACACTGTGGAAATACTTCCTCTGTACCGAGCTCGACCTCCCCCGCCGCTATGGCGAGGGTTCATGGGTGATTATCACCGGGCACAGCAGCGGCCAGGGCAGGCTGTTTGCGCTTCACTTTGCCCAACGAGGATTTAATCTCTTACTTCTTGGCTCTGAGAGATGCCATAGAGTCGCGGCCGAATTACAAGCTCAATTCCCCCTTGTGCAGACCAAGGTCATAATCCTGGACTTTGGTCGCGCCTTTGCCGACGATTTTTTTGTCCCTATAGAGAAAGAAATAAACCTTTTGGGAGATAAAATTTCTATCCTCATTAATAATGTCGGGCAACGTACTGCCTGGATTGATTATGAAAAAATGCCCTCTGCCTTGATCCGTAGCACCATAGCCTGTGGAACCATCGTCCAAGCACGCTTGACCCAACTCGTCTTGCCTGGATTCTTGGCTCGGACCCACAAATCCGCAATTGTGTTTATCACCGCCCAATGCCAGCATCCAACCTTTGCTCTTGGCATTACCCTTGCCACCGAGATCAGCCTTCCTTACTTGTCTGTTTACGAAGCAGCTAATGCCTTTGGTTTTTATCATGCTAACTCAATATATGAGGAATACAGCAGCCGACTTGACCTATTAAACATCACTCCTGGCGCGGTAGTTACCGAGAACACCCCTTATTTGCGAGCCACCCCCTTCAGAATCGACAGTGCTATTTTTGTTGCCCATGTACTCCGTCTTATGGGTAATGTGAGCGGCAGAACCTGTGCCTACTGGGGGCATGCACTGGCAGTGCTGCTGATCAATTTTGCTCCCTGGAAAAAAAAGAAAATTCTGCGGCAGACTGGCAGTATCATTGCCCAGCACTATATGGATTCCTATAGCAAAACAGTGTTGCTGCATAAGTCCCACACCGAAAAACACGAATAATTCGCTCGGTCAAATTACTGTGGGGAAATTGCCAGGGCGTTCACTCTTAAATTGTAACACGGCGCTGGCGCGAAAGCGCCAGCGCCGTGTCCTGACGAACGCAGTGAGGAAGGATCTTTCACATAACATCCGGATATCACGTGACAGATCCTTCGTCGCTTTGCTCCTCAGG
>JAHFAI010000060.1 GCA_023250635.1 Deltaproteobacteria bacterium
GAGAAGGCTAGACAGCTTAGCGCGGGAATTCTTTTTAAGGCCAGCCAATGAGTTCATAGTATACTTATTGTGTGTAACTACTCAGGTCTTGGTGCATCTTCGCCGCTTTTTTCGTTGCTGTGCGTGCTCACAGGCAGACGGCTGCTGCGCTGCTCGCGCCTTGAAAGCAGCAAAACAGCAGCAAGCCTTGAGTAGTTGGCGAAGTGCTGAGTATATGGTATAGGCTCTTGGTAATTTTTCCGTTAGAAGAAGCGCCAATTTTGATTACGGTGTGTGTCCCCAAAATCCCGCAAAACTGACCTCGAGAAAAGCTTACGGTTATCGGAGTCCTAAAGTGCATAAAATAGCGCTCTATCATACGTTAGGCGCACTGCCTACACCGGATTGGACCCACAAATTCTGCTGACGAGGCTTATTTTCTTTTATCTTGGTTGCAGCCATATGGGCGTAAAAATCGACAAAAGATAGAGGCTCACTATCTAAAAATCTATTTATAGTCCCCCAGCGATAGTGGTCAGATGCTTTTGCATCAAGGAGAAAATATGACCAATTTTCGAGGGGAGAAGAGTCATATTTTTTTAAAATATCGTCGAGAGAGGAAAGTAATTGCGTGCGAGTTTTATTTGTCTGATCAACTTTTTCGTCCTGTTTAAGGCTTAATTTTTCAAGATCAGATCTCATTGAGATGATCCTTTCTTTAGTGGGAAGAATCTTAGGATCAATCGCATCTTTCAGAAGCTCTTGGAGAGTTAGAGAGTCTTCAAACTCATTACGAAGAGATCCTTCGAATCCTTTGCAGCCATATGTATCGCAGTCTCTTAGCAGTGCTGCAGGGTCTTTTCTATACTCTGTGCGAAAATCAAACATTGATTTTCCTACTTTTTTTTCTGCGGCAACCAGACCAAGGGCAAATATATCTCCTTCACGGCCGCTCCATCTATTATAATACGGAGTCCCAAAACCTGAGGAACCAAGATCTCCTATCTTAGCCTTCCCCTCTTTATAGAAGAGATTTCCTGGCTTTATATCTCCATGAGATTTTTTTATTGTGTTATGCAAAAAATCAAGCCCGCTTGCCAAATCGAGGAGATGATCATCTTTCCAGGTGTAGTCCTTAGCGTTAAAATCCCCATCCATTTTTTCGAGAAGAAGATACTTTTTACCATCCGCTGACTCACCAACGCCGTGCGATGAGATTATATAAGGAGAACCACCTTTTTCTTCTATCAATTGATATGTACTAGCTTCACCTGAATCTTTTTGTAGTTTGCCTGCAAAGATTTGCTCACCAAGAGTTACTTCAACTACTTCGCCATTGGCACCTGACCCTAAAACCTTGCTCCCCACCGTTACCTTTAAGACCTCTGGTCTTCCTATAGGAAGGGGCAAGGACTTCGTGACCTCTAACACCGCTGGCGTGAGGAAATTAACCTGAAGATCGCTTGTTGCAAGGTGGCTTATATCTGTTTTTGCATTTGTTGAAAGAAATACGAGAGCTCGTTCGTTGCCGATCAATGCTCCATTGACTGCTGCGATTGATGGTACATGGCGCACCACAGGATTAGGGACTACGTTAATCACAGGTAGGACCTTTTTATCTGAAGGCCCTCCCCTTCTGACTATGTCATTAGCTAAAGCGGTCGGTTTTACCCTCATGGCAACGGGAAGTGTTGCTATTTTTTTAGGTAAAGGCTTGATGGGTTCTTGATATTTTTTTAGTGCTATTCCAGGCGATTCTAGTGCTTTTTTCCCAACATGAAAAACTGCCGCTCCTGCAACGACGATTCCTCCAATTTCAAGTGTTTTCCAGAAACCGTCATCGAAAGCGCCGTTACTGCTAGGCTGATTGTTGGCGAGTCCCAAAGGGAGATCATCGACTACCAAAATTTTGGAAATAAAATTATCTTGTGCAGTTGATTCAGAGACTTCAGTCGTCGAGTTTTTTATTGGAAAGGGTGAAGATTGATTGCGAGTTCCTTGGGGAGGATTGCATTGTAAACAGAATAGCGAGATCACATAAAGTAACCATGCAAGCTTACGCATCATGCCATCCCTTGTATTTTCTGGCGATTTATTGCTTGAGAGATTTAACCAGCGTAAGTTTTGCGGCGATTTGCTGCTGAATTACCGTAACCGTATTTTGTAGCTTTTGCTCAGCTAAGCAGTTTACAGCGACCAGCTTGTCGCCCTCACCTTTAAACGTGCCATAGTACACATTATGTATAGCCACCGATACTTCCGCTACGGCTGCAAGCGGACTTATACATTCGACAAATCCCTCAATGGTGGTTAACATGGTTTTCAGAAAAATGCAGACCACATCCGTGGTTATTTTGCCAAGGGTTTTGCAAGAATCATTTATTTTATTAGAAACTTCAGCCCCAAACTTACCAACTCGATCACTAATATGATGAGCTAATTCCTCACCGAGGGTAGCATCAGCTAAGTTTTCAACGGCTTGTCCAAACCAATCTACGGGGGCATACAAAAATTGCTGAACTACCCGGGTTTTGCTGCGAAGTATCTCTTCGGTATCCGCATTATGAATCACACAAGCGTTAGCTTCGCTGACAAAATCAGCTAATGCTTGCCTATAGTCAAGACCCAGCTGACGGAGATCTGCTTTAACTTTAGTAAGTTGGCGATTACGCTCCACCTGAGTCTTGTCAAAGAGCGGGGAGTCAAAAACCAGCTCCTCCCAAGCGCCACAATGGTCGGCAGTCAGGGCCCGCGAAGGATCAACACAAGCTCGAGCTTTAAATAGGGTTTTTCCAGAAAAAGTTTGATGCAAGCGTACGCGATAATAGACGGTGGATCCCGCGATACATACCTCGTTGCTCGAAGTAGCATCCAGCGGGCAAATTTGGTATTCAACCATTTCAGTTTTGCCATCAAACTCAAACGAAAGAGCTCCGCTCACCGTGGAGCCTAAATCGCCAGCAATCTGTTCATTGCCAACCACGATATTCCATACTCGTAGCTTCGTGGCATCTACTTTAGCGGTAAATATCGAATCACTTAAGTTCAGAGATGAGGGTTTCTTGGAAGGACCGCCTGCAGTGGAAAGCGAATTTGTTGCAGGTGATGACGAATTGTTGCTTGCCGAGACCACTTGATTAAATTTAGTGCAAGCAAGCACGTTGCAAAGCATTAAAAAAAAGAGACAACTACGTTTCATGGTCACCACCTACCATTTGCTCCTAATTGCTATTGATACAATCCGTCTCTTGCATCATATGTATCCAATTAGGATTGCTGTATAAATTTGGCAAAGTCAGCTTTAAGCGTGAACGATCAAGCACTACTCCAAGCGCATTGCGCTCATAAAATAATTTTCCATTGACGAAAAATCGTACTGCAGCAAGAGAAAATGTGCTGGTTTCAAAAGCATTGTACCGGCATTTTTCTGAGAGAATGAAAAATTCACGGGTACAGAAACGCTCGTTATCGAAGGCGGAACCTTGTTTGTTGATGACTGCTCGATCGATACTCCCCACCGCCACTACCGTGCTCGGATCAAGAGGAACATCGTAGTGTCCGCCAAGAATATTTTGCCGTTCCGTATCCACGACAAAGCTAATTCCGCCGAAATCAAAACCTAAGGCGCTTGCTTTGCCGCTGCCCGGAGCTGGAGAAAAAGGAGTGTCGTAGGTACCGAGAGCTACGCGATCATTAACCTTGCCATCGATTTCTATCGCCATGCTGCTTATGGGCATGCTGAGATGGCAGCCCAACACGCCATTGGAGGAAAGTTCGAGGCTTAATTTTCCGTTTAAATTTCGCTGGGCTTCTAGAGCAGGAAAGCGCTTGACAATCAAGGACTGTATCTCGCTCACATGGGCAATGATAGCTGCACGATCTGCGGTAGTGTCGCTAATCACTGCCGACCCATGGCTGGTCATATAAACGGTATCGGGAGAGCTGCGTTGGACGGTCGTGCTGATCGTATCCTTGAGGGTTTGCATGGACTGGGTCAGCATTCCGCATTGTTCACTGCGACCTATGGTGACTACATCATGAAGATCAACCATATATTCACTTTGCTTGGTGCGCAAATCGCCATCGCTTGTGGGGAGCAAGGGGCCACTCAAGAGGCTCACTCCATCTATAGAAATCGTGATAGTAAAACCGTCGATGCTGGGCAGAGGAGTTAGTTGTTCAACGGGCAAACCAGGAGCACGGCGCAGCACGAGTTTGCTCAAATCTTTGATGGTTTCCACAGATTTTTTATTTGCTGCCAAAGGGCTTCCTGGGGCAGGCGGAATTTCCTTAAAACCGATGCTCTTAACGCCCGAGCCAAATTGATCGCTGATGTAAGCATCATCAGCGATTAGAACGAAGTCTCCTGTTTTTGATAAAGGAATGGCCACCTGCATTTGGAGAGCAGAGGAAGTAACTTCTTTATAACTGCCATCACACTGCATAACTTTAGTGGTGGCAGCCTTGATCAGGGGCTTTGCCAAAGGACAGGTACGATGAATCTTCTCCAAAGAGGTACAAAGTTGGGCGTTGAGTTGGGTAAGTACCGCTAATTCTTGTACCTCGCTACTGTTTTGCGCCAAACGCTCGTCGCGCATTAAGATAAGATCGCTTAGGGACATTGCTTGCAAATCGGCGTTACTAAAAAGCGTGGCATCAGTAGCTTGAGCGCTGGAAATCGCGCTCCCCGAAGTTGCACTTGATCCATTTTTCGTAACGGAAACAAGATTTTTACTCTGAGCTAGCGGTGACTCGGACTGCGGAGATTTTTGACAGGAGCTGAGGAGAATAACTGCCAATATTCCGCTCACTCCCCATTCCGAGGCTCTCATTGTACCACCTGGCAATCATCTCGTTGCATTAAGCGCAGCCAGGCATCACTATGTTGTACGTCATTGAACTTGAGGGACATGATATCGTGCTTTAGTTTGCTGGTGATATTTTTTTTCTCATAGACCAGCATATCGTTTACCATAATGCTAACCCCATCGATGTTGATCAGGTCCTCTTCGTAGCTGCTAAATTGACAGGTGTCAAAAATCAGCATGTCTTTATGACACTCGCGGAGATTGTCGATCATAGTACCAACTTTAGTTAGTGCTACTTGACGAATTTCGCTAATGGTATGCTGAGAAAAGTCATCAGGCACTTGGTAGGTGGAACGTAAAATATTAGTAGCTCCGAGATCGACAAAAAAATTGATTCCCCCAAGATCAATAATCAGGGTCTTGCTTTTTGAGGCGTTGGTTGAGGGAAGGGGGTTACCCTGCTGGCTGATAATCTCGCGATCGATGATTGAGCCATCAATTTCGACCACGAGTTTTTTGATCGGCGTATCGCTGTGGCAGCCTAAGGCAACTTCGCTGCTAACCTCGCTCCGCAAGAGATAATGTCGATTCTTTGACTCATTCAGAAGTACCAGCTGGCTACCGATGTCTGTCTGTAGGGAAAGAATCGAAGTAATGAGATCCCCCCCCGGGGCAGCCGCTGTTTTTTTGTTCTTTGCGGCTTGTTTCTCTGCCACACTGCTAGCCAGCTGCTGCTCTTGCAGGTCGATGGTCTCGCTAGAAATACTGCAGGTTGAAGATTGTGCCAGACTCAAGACTTGACCGACATCAACTCGATATTCACGATTATTGGCGGCGAGATTTTTATCGGTTGAAGGCCCTAGGGCAGTTGTAAGAATTGCGGTACCACCTACCTTTAGTTGTAGGACAAATCCCGAAAGATCGGGTAAGGGTTGCAGATTTGCTAGGTCAGTACCCGGAGCAGAGCGCAAAACAAGTTTCCAAATAGCTGCAAATTTAGGAATTGCAGTATTTTGAGCACCGCTGGAAGTAAAGTTAATGGTGGTAGTTCCAGCCACAAAAACACTACTCACAAAAATATCGTTGGCAATCAAGACGTAGTGACCGCTTTTGTTTGCCGGAATGGTTACTTCGATGCTGCTAGGGGCAGGGGGGCCCCCGCTGTCGCCCCGACACTGCAAGGCGCTGCCTTGACCTCCTCCCGGCAAAAGTGGTGAGAATATCGGACAATTTTGCCGCAGAGTAATCAGTTGCTGACAAAGATATTCACCGAGTAGCTCGCTTAGCTCGAGATCAGCATTGACCTTTTGGCGCTGATCAAAACGAGCTTGTTGCAATAGCTTGAGATCACCTGCGGACAAAGCGCTTAGATCCTTACGAGTAAGGGTCTCCTTGCCACTTAAGGTTTGCAGCAATGCTGGCTGACTGGAGCTGGGGGGGGCAAGGAGGCTTTTACTACTCGTCCCCGAACTACTAGAGTCCGCAGCTTTTGGGGTACATGCGCCCACCAGCATCACGATGAAACTCGCTGCAATAATGAGCAAAATTCTCATGACTACTCATCGCTTAGAGGGGATTAGTGATACCTGTACGTTAAGTATACCAGGAAATTGGGGAAGGAAGCCAGGGTCTTGCTCAGCCCCCTGCTTTCCTCAGCTGGAATTTACGGAGTTCTTTTTGGTAAAATGATGATGGTCTTGAGGGTACCGGTGAGCCCTGTTCGCAAGGTAATCGCCTTGGTTGTAGGGCTGATGGTACCAAATTGGTACTGATTGGTCTTAAAATCGAGGCCATCGGCGAGAAGATCCCCCGCTTTCTCACTTTGGGCAAGGTTGTAGATTTCAAAGTTAGAAAGAATGCTCCAGGGATACTGTAATTCCCAGTCATAGCCGGCTGCGGTACAAGTATCTGCGGTGGTCAGAGCCGTCATAAAGCAGTTACGCTCCTTCCAGCTGGCATTGGTAGCAGTGCAGTGCTCTTTCTTTTCAATCGAGGTATCAATGCAACTTGGTGTTGCTTGTAAGCCATTGAGCAAGTAGCTGCCGCTGTTGGTATCGTAGGAAGAATAGTAGGCTTTATCGGCGACTACCCACAGATTGATGGCTTTTTCTGTTGGTAAAGAAAGTAGTTTTAGGGTTTTTTTGCTGCTATCGACCTTAGCGAGAGCCGCATATTCCGTGGTCCAATTGTTGTTACCATTTGAACCGGTCAACTGCTTACAATCCAAGCGATCCACAATGTAGTTGGCACTTAAATCAGCATACGTTAGGTGGTTAGCGTCTGCTGTTTTGGTAAAGTTATTTGCTTTGTTGCTGTTATCCCAAAAAACCTTGCGATTACCATTCTCTGCCGTGGTACAGATGTCAGTATTGACGTTATTGTACCAGACCTGATTTGTCGACCAGGTAGGGATGCAGCTGTTTTGGTTGTTATTAAACAGCGAGGCTTGATCGGTCGTATCGCTGCTCGAGCACTGTCCGGACCAGGTGTCAGCACGCCAGATCTTACCTGCAGTGGTACAAGCGGCTTCGGTTTCATATTTGTCCTGGTCAGAAGAGCAATTACCCAAGCGCCATACTAGACCACCATTGGTACCATTAGGACCGGCGTGCCAGGTAAATCCGGAGTTAGTGCAGTCAGTTTGGTTATTGTACCAACGGTTGGAACAACCAGTCGCGGCAATACAGCCGGCTTTAGTCGGATAGTCGCCGTTACTACAAAAACCAGGAGTCCAGGTGCGATGGGTGTCGACGCAACCGGTGGCCTTGGTCGTACCGTTTGAACAATTGCCCTCATTAACCCAGGTGCCGTTATTGGCAATACAGGAGGTCTGCGAATAGGCCTTATCGCTCGCATCAACCAAAACCGGCATATTGCTGATTGAACAGTGGGGCCCGCGGAATGCCACCGAGCAGAGGAGTTCACCTTCTTGTTTTTTACGAATATTACCAATTACGTATATTTCCCCGGTGGAGGTTTGCTGGATCGCACTAATTTGACTGCCGCCACCAGCAAAAACTTCGTTCTTGGTGGCACAACGGCGGCCGAATTCTTTTTTCCAGGCTTGGCTTGGAGTATGATTTTGATCGGTACCCGAGTAGTTGTTGTAGCCCTGTCCGTAGTTAGCTACATCAACCGTGCGCTGCAATGACATCCAATCATTGATATTATTGCCGCAGGTGATCACCTCACCAATACGCGAGTTAACATCAGTTCCAGCGGGATTAAAAGAAAAGAGGCAGGCGCTATCCCACGACGCCGTTGTTGCTGAACGGGGATCGGGGCCAAAAAACACTGCTAAATCTGTCTTGTCCGTTGTCACTGCCGTATCGAAAATAAAATTCCACCAATTGCGGGCAATTTCAAGAATACCCCCATTCGCACCGGGAGAAACGTAGCGGAAGAAGCCGCCGCTGGAATCTGCTGGTCCACCCCCCCCACTGCCTTGAGGGCAGGTATTGCCGGTATAAAAGGTTCCCCCACTGGGGGTGACCAGGAAGTTATTCACGCAAATATTTGCATTAATCACTTCTTGATTGTTCGTGCCATCGCGAGACATTTTATAGACTACGGTTTTATTGGTATTAGGAATACTGCCGGGGTAATAGACGTCACCAGTATCATCGAATTGGTAAACCCCATTGGTGAAAGTCTGAAAACTATTGATGAAGTGCATATTGTCAAGACACTGTAAATTCGGCAATGAAGGTGGGGCAGCAAGCAGATCATCTAAGGTACCACCGGCGACTTTGAATATCTGACATTGATAGCCATTTGATTGATTCCAAGGATCTTGGTCGGGAGGGGCATCCTTATAGATGAACGACTGCTCGAAATGCAGAAAAATATCTTTAGTTGGTGAAATGGCAATGGTGCTTAATTTAGGAAGTTTTTGATTGGCATTAAAGGCATTGGGTGTCTGCACCTGGGTTAAGGCGTCAGTTACCTCCCCGGTTTGAGAATCGATCTTTTGTAAATACGTGGGATTGCTTGAACTGCTCGCATCACCACTCCCCGTGCCTGTTTCGGTGGCGGTTATTTCGTCTAAGGCAAGCTTGTCCTGGTGATCAAGGTCAGGGAAA
The DNA here is from genome assembly GCA_023250635.1 of Deltaproteobacteria bacterium. Taxonomy (GTDB): domain Bacteria; phylum Bdellovibrionota_B; class Oligoflexia; order Oligoflexales; family Bog-1112; genus JAHFAI01. The sequence goes on from JAHFAI010000060.1 coordinate 8,870, forward strand.
GTAAAGGTGTGTTTGCCAATTTTATAGCTTTGTTTGCTTTTCCCCTCGAGAGTTAAGCTGCTTTGAGGATCGCTGGTAAAAGTAGGTGCATCAAGACCGAGTTTTTCAACGGTCTTATTATGTTTTTCCATCAATTTGAGGCTTGCAGTACTGCTATTATCCACGACCAGAAGCCCATAAGCACCAGACACATCGACCTTTGCCTGTATTGCTCCATTGGTATTATTTCCATTATTACAAGGCCCATTCTTACATTTGTCACTGCCACAAGCGATGAGCAGCAATGTGGTTAGCGCTACCCCTCCATAAGCTGCTCGCTGTAATGGAGTCAAAAGCACTCGTTTTCTCAAGCCATTCATTGTCGTCCCTCGAAGTTAGAGTTCTTCTGGAGAAAAGCGTGGCGAAGATCCACAAATTCTCCCTTATGAGAGCTCTATCGGCACAAAAATTTATGGCTAAAGTTGAGGGGCTTCGATTAAACCATTGGTAAGAATCTCATCGACACCGGCAGCGATGGCAGCCTGCACGTCTTCACTGCTTTCAGGCAGAAAAGCAACTACCCGGCCCCCAAAGCGATGGACTGCCGCAAGAATGCTGGTGGTGTAGAGCCTCCGTCCAAGGAATCGTGGTGGCATAGCATAGATTCGCCGGGCTTTGATGCCCCCGAACTGGGGCAAGCCCAGTAACAAGGCTGCGCCAGCCCGCCAACACTCCTCTCGTCGAGCGTAAAAGCGAGCTCGAGGGAAGCGCTCGGCCATTAAGGCTTCGTGGGCAGCTCGCCAAAACAAAAAGGTTACCTTATCTCGAACCCATTGCTCAGCTCCTTGAGCCTCAACCCAGGCTAAGAAAACCCTGGTGGTTTCTAAGCCCCCCTCGGGTTTAACATCCAAGGTGACTTGACAGCGTTCCCCGTAACAACGGTAAAATTCCTCAAAACGCAAAACCTTGTCACCCCCGGGGAGGGTCTGCGCCCCGATTTCTTCAGCGCTCATCGTGCTGAGCAAACGCGAAGGGCCACCTACACGCGCCAAATTAGGATCGTGACAGAGAATCAGCACGCCATCTCGGGAAAGACGCAGGTCGGTCTCCAGGTGGGTAAAGCCTCGGGAGCAGGCTTCATCGAAAGCTCCCTTTGAATTCTCGGTAAATTGGCTATGATATCCTCGATGGGAAATCCAATGTACTGGCGGTTTTTGGGGACTCAATGGGCTTCCCTCCCTAGGTGCTTAAATCCATAAAGCAACGACTTGATTGGTGATTTACGTAAGGATAATCCGACTATGCCGGACAGACGAGAACAAAAATGGGAAGAACGGGCAAAAAGTGAATTTGGTGCCGCCGAACTTCCGGGGCGCAGTACCCCCGAGGGAATTATTCTTAGGCCCCTTTATACTGCTCGTGATTTAGAGATCCGCGCCTACCAGGAAAGCTATCCAGGGTTTGCTCCCTTTGTGCGCGGACCACGGGCAAGCATGTATACCAAGAGCCCCTGGACCATCCGTCAATATGCAGGTTTCTCCAGTGCCGAAGCAAGTAATGCCTTCTATCACCAATGCATAAACGCCGGACAAAAAGGCCTTAGCGTAGCCTTTGATCTTCCGACCCATCGTGGTTACGACTCAGATCATCCGCGAGCTGCGGGGGATGTAGGAAAGGCAGGGGTGGCCATCGATTCGGTGGAAGATATGAAATGCTTATTTCAGGGCATCGCTCTGGATACCATGACCGTTTCCATGACCATGAACGGGGCGGTACTGCCGGTGCTTGCCAGCTATCTCGTTGCTGCTGAAGAGGGGGGCTTCCCTCTTGCTTCATTGGCCGGGACCATTCAAAACGATATTCTGAAAGAATATATGGTGCGTAACACCTATATCTATCCGCCAGAACCGTCCATGCGCATCGTTGCTGATATTATCACGTACGCGGCGCGTCATCTGCCCCGCTTTAATTCCATCAGTATCAGTGGCTATCATCTCCAAGAAGCAGGAGCTGATTCGGCGCTGGAGTTAGCGTATACCCTCGCTGATGGGCTCGAGTATGTGCGTGCCGCCTGTTTACGTGGGCTGAGCGTGGATGAATTTGCCCCCAGGCTGTCGTTTTTCTTTGCTATTGGAATGAATTTTTTTACGGAAATCGCCAAACTGCGTGCTGCTCGTGGGCTCTGGTACAAGCTCCTTCGCGCCGAATTTAATCCACGACAAGAGAAATCCTTGATCCTGCGTACTCACTGTCAAACCTCGGGTTATTCTCTCACCCAGCAGGATCCCTACAATAATATCATTCGCACGACGATCGAAGCTATGGCCGCGACCTTGGGGGGAACTCAATCGCTGCACACGAACTCTTTTGACGAGGCCATAGCCCTTCCCAGTGATTTTGCGGCTCGTCTCGCCCGCAATACCCAATTGATTCTCCAAAAAGAAACCGACTTGACTTACACCGTAGACCCCTTTGGGGGCAGCTATTTTATGGAATCACTCACCCACGATCTCAGTGCCCGGGCCGAAGAACATCTACGCGAAATAAGCGCCTATGGTGGCATGACTAAGGCCATTCTTAATGGTTTGCCGAAACTACGGGTGGAAGAAGCAGCCGCGCGTCGCCAAGCGCGTATTGAAAAGGGAGAAGACAGCATCATTGGGGTGAATCTCCACCCACCAGGGCCAGGAGACCAGGGCGGAGCCCTGATGGTGCGTACCATTGATAACGAAGAGGTACTATCCCGACAAATAGCAGGACTCACGCGATTACGAGCCCAGCGTAACGGAGCCCAAGTCACGGACGCACTCAACAAACTCCGCAATGCTGCTTGCGATCCTCGGGCGAACCTTCTACCGTATACTATAGAGGCAATGCGGGCCCGAGCTACTCTGGGCGAAGTATCCAGCTGTCTCGAGTCGGTATTTGGCCGCTATCGTGCTCCCCTGGCGATAATCTCCTCTGTCTATGCTAAGGCTATGGGAAATACCCCTGCTTACACCAATATTTGCGAACAAACTGCTGCTTTTAATGAGCGTCATGGCCGCAGGCCGCGTATTTTAGTGGCCAAGTTAGGTCAGGATGGTCATGATCGTGGCGCTAAGGTGGTTGCCACCGGCTTAGCTGATATGGGGTTTGTGGTGGATCTTGCCCCCTTATTTCAAACCCCCGAAGAAGTTGCTAAGCACGCCGTAGAAAATGATGTCCATGTGCTAGGTATTTCGTCTCTGGCGGCAGGTCATAATACCTTGTTACCGCAGCTGCTCAGGGCCTTAGCGGCTGAAAAAGCCGAGCATATCGTGGTAACGGTCGGTGGTATTATTCCTCCAGGGGATGTGGCTTTTTTAAAAAAAGTGGGTGTTGCTGCCATCTTTGATCCAGGGATGAGCATCACCGCCTGTGCGAGGGAAATTCTCCGCCTGCTTGGGGAGAGATCCTGATGGAAGTACAGGCTTTATTCAGCGCTATCCGCCGCCGGGAACGCCATGCCTTAGCTCAGGGAATTACCCTTGTGGAAAGCACCCGCAGCGAAGACCGAATCAAAGCAGACCAGCTGCTCAGCCTCGTGCTTCCCTATGCCGGCAATAGTTTTCGCCTCGGCATTAGCGGTATACCAGGTGTGGGAAAAAGCACCTTGATCGAAGCCCTCGGAGGGGAGCTCCTCCGCAGCAATCCGCAGTTGCAGCTCGCTTGTCTCACCGTTGATCCTTCCTCTCCGCGTAATGGGGGCAGTATCCTCGGGGATAAGATCCGCATGGAAGAACTTTCGCGTCATCCTCAGGCCTATATTCGCTCAAGTCCTAGTGGTGGCTATGGTGGAGGTACAGCAGCGACGACCCAAGAGACCCTCCTGCTCCTTGAAGCTGCGGGCTTTAACCTCTGTGTTATCGAAACCGTCGGCGTGGGCCAAAGCGAAATCGAGGTAAGCACCATGGTCGATGCGCTTCTTCTCCTCTTGATGCCCCACACCGGGGACGAAATTCAAAGCATCAAAAAAGGCCTGCAAGAGCTCGCTCAGTTTATTGTGATCAACAAAGCTGATGGTGAGCTCCGCGAGGCAGCTCAACTTACCCAACAGAGGATGCTGTCGGCGTTTAAACTCTTGGCGTTTAATGGCGAGCCCTTGCCCGAGGTGCATTTGTGCAGCGCCCAGCAGGGAAGTGGCATTGAAAACTTAGGCCGTAATCTTATTCAGTTCAGCAAGTCGCAGCGCCAGAGCGGAGCCACCGCTAAACTGCGTGTCAAGCAAATGCAGCAGTGGTTCGCGAGAGAAGTAAGCAATGCCCTCAGCAAACGGTTTTTCGGCGAAGGAGATAATCAGCAGCGCTATTTGCAATGGGAAGCTGAACTTGTGGCTGGTAAGCTCACTGCTGGAGCGGCAGCACGATTTTTGTTCGCCGGGCATCTTCCCCCCGCTTAGTAGCAGAGATAAAACAAGTCGCTGGCATTAATCAGGGTCCAATTAGCTGCAGTACAGGCAGTAGGCTGGGTGGCTGGCAAACAGGGATACGTCCCCCCGCCGGTGGTCGGATCAGGGGCGAGGGTGCCGGTGGCACAGGCGGTAATCACCGCTGGATCAATGCAGGTACTAAAGCCAAGATTTTGGTCTTGCAGTTTGTTCCAAGCCGCTGCCACACAGGCCTTCGGTTGGCTTGCTGGCAAGCAGGATATATTCCCCGAACTTGAATTCGTCGTTAGCATACAGGCCGTCGCTGTCCCTTGATCAATACAGCTGATAAGGGCTTGTCCAGCGGGCAAGGCTTGCAGTTGACTCCAAGCGCTGGCAGTACAGGCGGTGGGCTTGGCTGTGGGCAAACAGCTAAAAGCACCGGGATAGGGGTATTGGCTATCAACAACACAGTCTTGGGAACCTGTGATATTGAGCCATGCTAAGGCAGGGTCAGCAACATCTCCACTAGAATCGGCTATGCCTGCAGTAGGGTCAGGAGTGGTGGGACTATTCGCGCTGGGATTGTTCGCGTTGAGGCTGTTCCCCCCCCCACTGTTAGGGGTGCTCGTATTGTTGGCTCCGGCATCAGCTGGAGGGTTGGAACTGTTCTTTGTGCAGTTCCCTAAGCTTGCAATAAAAAATACCAGAATCAATCGCTGCCATTTTCGCGTAGTCATAGATTCCCACCTCTTCTAATAGTGAAGGTTTTTTAACTGCGGCCATGCTTCTTGCTGCGGTGTCGTCGCCAGAGGGTTACTTTCCGCATATAAATCCTGCAAACTGGCCATACCCAAAATAGGCTCTAAGGATGTCACTTGATTTTTGGAAATATCCAGCCATTGGAGAGAAAAACCACGTAATGGTTCTAAACTTTTTATATTATTATGATCAAGATATACAAATTGCAGCTGCTTTAATTGGCTCAGCTCATTGATATCAGCAAGGTCATTATAGCTTAACTTAAGATGAATAATTCCCGGAAAATCCTCTAAAAATCTCAGCTGCTCTTTAAGTTGGGGCGCAGCGGCAAGCATTCCTGACAAGTCGAGGTAATCCACTCCAGCAAGTTTTGTCAGGACTTCGCGGCAGCTTGTTTGTTCCCATTTTTTTCGTAAAGCTTCAAAAATTTCGCTAAAAGTGCTCGTTTGCGGATCAGCGTGGCAATGCCTTGCAGTTAAGACCCCAAGAGAGGCAAAATTTTTCTGAGAGGGCTTACCCGATTCAAAAGTCAAAGTGCACCCCGAAAGAGTGGAGAGAAAGCAAAAGGGCAGCAGCTCGTTTTTCATAAGCTCAGTATAGCATTGCTCGCGCCATTTGCGATACAGGTTAAAGGAAGAAAACCGCAAGCCGACAAGATAAATATCGCTACATTAGATGTGTGTGCTGGGGCTCATTGATTTAGGTTACTATGGCAAATCCATTCATTTTAATCCGCAGTTTCTGGCTGCTTGTGGTGCTCAGTGCAGCTATTCCCTCGCGGTCTGTTGCCGCTGAGGGAGGAAAGCCCCCCCAGCCTGAAACAAAACAAAGGTCATTTCTCGGCAAAGTTATTATTGATCGTCCTAATACCATCTATAGTGATAGCAGCGAAGTATTGCGGGAGCACCGCTGGTTCAGTGCACTTATGGGTGCAGGTCTCTTGGGGATTGATGTGGCCCTTGGTTATTATCTCGATCCCATGAATCTTCTTGAAGTGCAGTATCTAAAGCAAAAAGACTATTTTACTGGAATGATGAACCTCTGGAATCTCTCGCTGGTTCATTTTATTGATAATAGCGCCTACCTCCGCAGTGGTTGGGGGTGGCGTCGTGGCAGTGGAGCAAAAATTATTACCATAATTGAGGAAGAACGAGCTAAGGACATTTATGATTCGGGTTTTGATCTTGGCATCGGTAATCGCTGGCAGTGGGAAGGTCTTTCCGTAGGCGTGGAGTGGATCGGCAGCTATATTCCTCTTGTGAATCGCGAGGAGCAGGAAGGCATAAGCATACAGCTGCGTTTTGCCATGGTGCACCTGGGTTTGAGCATCTAGGTTGGCCGGAAGGTTTAGCGGAAGGAATGCCTATGCTGGTCTTTATTGTTATGGTTACGCTCCTGGTTTCGAGTTGCGGCCTAAGGGAACCACGGGAGGTAAATGATTCCCATTTTAGTGCCGGTTGGCAAGCAACTAATGGACCACGCTTGACGGTAATCGGCGATAGCCAAAGCACTGGTGTCATTGCTTCCACCACCATGGGACAGCAGCCTCCCGATGGTCTCTTTAGCAATCTCCTGCCTTTTTTCTATTCGAATAATCCCAGCATGGAAAACCTCCAAGAGCATTTTTCCGAGTATCGCAATTCAGCCGTGGCCACCGATCAAAGCTGGGGCTTACGAGCTATTCTGGGGAAACCCTATAATCGCACTGCTGATGAAGTTCCCCTCTACCTTGCCGCTCAGTGGGGTGGAAAAATTCGCCACCTGCCTGAGCTTATCGCTAAATTGAGTGCGGCGTATCAACGGGAAGGGACTTCACCAAGCGACGTGGTCTTGATGCTTGGCGCCAACGATCTGTGCACGGGGGAAGCGAGTGGCGCCTTTGTCAGCAGTTTTGCCCATGGCCTGCGCTTGGTAGCCGATGCTCATCCCCAGGCGCGGCTGTTGGTGGCGATGGTGCCGCCGGTTCCGCAGCTTATCCGCTACAATCACCACTATAACGATTTTCTCACCTGTGAACAGGTGCGCCTGCGTTTTTGTCCTGCAATCTTTGCCGCAGATTTTGAGCAACAATATATTGCCTACAATGCCGGTATAGAACGAACGGTGAAAGCTCTCCAAGAGGAACGCGGACAGGTAATTTTAGTCGAGGGCTTTCGCGGGATGTTTTTTCAAGAAAATTTGCTTGCCTTTGATTGCTTTCACCCCAATAGTGCTGCCCAGCTCCACTACGCACAGTTTTTTAACGAGGCGCTTGGCAGCCGTCAAAGCTTAGGAGAATAGCGGTGCTCAAGCTTATTGCTTACCAAGCATTCCTGGTTTTTCTTCTGGTGCTCGCGGGCTGTGCCTCCCTTGCTGGCAAGCAGCAAATAATTGCGATTGATTCAAAGCCCCGAGGCGCGTTGGTGCGCTCGTCGTTTAACCAAATCGCTGAACAGCGCACGCCTTTTTTTGTTACCATCGACCGCACCAATGAGCTCCGTTTAGATTATCAAACGGCGAGTTCTCGGACTTTTCGCACCCAGGATATCTCCTGCTCTTTGCGTTATCTTGAATCAGGAGTGGGAGCCCTGGCGCTGTTTCCCATCGAACCGTGGTTGATTCCATTGAGTATAAGCATAGATTTCGCTAGTGGTGCCATCCATCAGTGTCCCTCCACCGTACACCTAGGGACAAACGATGAATATACTCCGTTGGAGAGCCCCAGCTCCTGTAAGCGTCAAATTGTAATTCCGCCTTATTATCTTGGCTCAAAGGCAAGCGCTCAGGTGATGAGTCAGTGGCAAAAAACGGCACGGGAGCACCCCGACTATCTCTGCCAAGGAGAGATTCTCCCCGAAAAAATATTAGCCGTACTCAATTATTTTAATATTAATCTCAACAAAGAACTCGATTTTGGCAAACTCTCTCCCCATATTCTCCATGAATTAGGTTTTAATGCCCAAGCGGACCGTTTGGTATATTTCCCGCCTCGTCCGGCGGAGAATGGCCAGCAGCAAATCGAAGTCGTCACCCTTGAT
>JAHFAI010000124.1 GCA_023250635.1 Deltaproteobacteria bacterium
CTTGAGCCAACGATTTCGACGAGCCACCTCCTGACCAATGAAGAGTAAGCAGGCAGCGAGTGAGCCCCCTCCGAGGCATCGAGCTCTGAGCAAGGGCTTCGATAAGCCATACCCTGACCTTTGTTTTTTGGGAGAGCTCGTTTTTCGTCCTTCGCTCACCTCTTTGCAAGGGCAGGGGGCTGAGGTGGGGTCAAATTTTATCCCCTTCGAGGGGATGGAATTTGATGCCACCTCAGCCCCCTGCCATGCTGGGGGTGGCGAGGAGCGAAATCCACTTCGAGGCCGGTGATGGGCTTCTCCCTAGCTTTTGAAATTTTCTGCCATCGCCATCGTCAAAGCTATAAGACGAGAATGATCGTGCTTCGGGCAGGAATATGGTTAGGGGGTCAGGTACTGACACCTGAAAACAGATATCCGACCTGGGTCCTGTCTGCTGTTCAGTTTCCAGTGCACCAATCTGTTACCAGTTTACTGACCCGCACCTTAACCGGAATCTTTAAACTGAGCACTGAAACCGCCAGCTGAACTGAAGCTGACCCTGACCAGAAGCTGCTAGCTGGCCTGAAACTGACAACGACTTAACGTTAGAGCTAAAAAAATATCGATCACCTATGTACTGTAGTTACCTATTTTTTTAAGTTACGCACGTACTTAACCATAGCGTCAAGCTGCTCGCTTTTTTCCTGCTCGTTAGAACCGGCTACGACAATAATACTTCCCCATGGCGTCATCAGCGGATTCGAAACGGTATAGGCAGCACTACGCTTGCTAAAATCAGCCTTGGAGGTGGCTGCAACAGCGCCATATTCAATTACTGCTTTTATCTGTTCATCCGTTGCCTCGGCCTGCCATGCGGCATCAGTTAAGTCACGAGCATTATTGATCCGCGCATCTCCTTTTGGTCCGTGACAAGCCACACAAGTACCCGCAAAGGCTTTTGCCGGGTCAAAGAGCGCTGATTTTGAAGCTCCCGGTGCCAAGGTTGCGGAGGCTGGAAGCATGCCTTCCGGAGTCAGCGTCTCTCCAGGGCGATTGGCGATGGCCTGTTCTTCAGCAAGCTTTTTCCAATAGGGATAGGGGTTATATTGCTCCATACAACCCGCCATTAACAAGATGCTTGCAAGCAACAGCGCGCGTTCTTTTCCCCTCATCATTGCCCCCAAAGACCAAAATTCATTTGTATGCACCAAGGCTATTCATTGCGGTAGTTTTCATCATCCAGCTTCTGGACGACCGCCAGCAATATGTCCCTGGTAGCTTGCAAATTTTGTGATGAGATTGCAATGACCTTTCGCTTGTTAAAATCGCCCTTGGTGATCTTAAGGCTACTTTTTTTTATTTTGAGCAGTTTGGCAAAAAAATCGATCACCGCCCGATTAGCAGCCCCATCTACTGCAGGGGCGGCAATCCTTATTTTTAGACTTTCTTGATAGAGTCCAATAATTTCGCTGCGCTTTGCCCCTGCGCTGACCATAAGCGATAGTTGCAGGACCTCCCCCGCGACGGTCAGCCAGGGTGAAGCTAGGCTGTTTTCTTTCTCAGACAAAGCCAAGGGCCTCACCTTCGCTCGTATTGATAGCGTTGCCTAGGGCCAGGCTCTGCTGTTCATACAGCTCGCTACCTCGCCCCCCTAAGGGCACAGCTGCTCCGTACGCAACCACCACTCGCGCAAAGGGCTTAGGTAATTTTAAGCGATCCCAGGTGTTAAATTCCCAGTAGCGATCACAGGCGATGGCAAGAGGAATAAGCGCTGCCCCCGATTGCTTGGCTATTTCGAGTACGCCTTTCTTAGCTAAGCGCCGCGGTCCCACCGAACCATCCACGGTTACGCAAGCGCGGGCTCCTTTTTTGAGGGCTCGGCTCATTCCTAAGAGTGCCTTGAACCCTCCCTTGTCGTGACCACGATCAGCACTGCCAAAATACACCTGATAGCCAAAGCGCTGGCAGACAAAAGCAAGTATCTGGCCAATGCTATGCCGGCTAATTATGGTGTGGAGATGAGAATGGGTGCAGAGCACCCCGATTAAATGCTCATGCCAGCAGGCGAAGATTACGCTGCGCTGAGGGTGAGCTTCCTGGGCGGCTTGCATCTCTTCCAGACCCACGTAGCGAATTCCATAGGAACAGCGCAGCAGGAGAATGAAACAATAACAGAGACGCTCAAGAACGAAGCGTTGCACAGCAGAGATCAAGAAGCACCCTTTCACGCAAGCTGGTATTTCAGCTAAAGTGTACTTCCAATTTTTCTCCAAAGCCACTGCGATTATTTTTTTCTTCTCCAAGGTATTCTTTGAGAACTTCTTCGTCAATCCGATCGATATTAAGCATTTCCACCAAAGTTACTTTGCGACGCCCAAATTTTCCTTTTTCTTGGCAGAGAGCGACTTTGACAAGAACTTGTAATGAAGTGGGCACATCGATGCGCTTATACGAGACAAAGCGTTGTTTGCGGCGCCAATAGTCAGGAATAGGTACGTAGATTTTGAGCAGTGTTCCTTCATTATAGAGGCGGTTGCCAAAGAACGCCAGTCCATAAGGACTAACATATAACGATTGCACCCGTTCGCTTTCGCAGAGATCATCTTCGTCGATGGAAAAAGTTCGTACCGTCATCATTAAACGGCGTGAGCTATTGGGGTAGGTGCGGACCAATTCTTCTAAATTTTTCTTGTCAGACACTTGACTCTCATCCATGATGCGTACCCCTTTTTAATCAAAGAGTATATTTTTGAGTTTGTGGCGCAATTTTTCTACGGCCTGCGTATGCAGCTGGCTTACTCGCGATTCTGTCACATCGAGAATTCGTCCAATTTCTTTTAAATTAAGATCTTCATAATAATAGAGAGAGAGAACGAGTTTTTGTTTTTCGGGAAGCTCTTTGATGTGTTCTTTAATTACATTCTGTACGTTTTTATTTTTAAGTTGCAGGAAGGGATTTTTACTGTTCCCTGCTTCCAACTCTTCGAGGATGCCTTTGCGTTCCTGGCGAATAGGCGACAACACTTCTTCGGCAGAAAGCAGGGTCACGGCCTTTACTTTGGAAATCATCGCATAATATTCATCGAGAGAAAGCTCCAGGGCATCAGAAATTTCCACATCGGTGGCCGAACGCCCCAAGCGTTGTTCGAGCTGGGAGTAAGCCCGCTCGATTTTCTTGGCCTTATCACGCACCGATCGCGGCACCCAATCTTGAGAGCGAAGCTCATCGAGAATAGCTCCCCGGACGCGAAATTCGGCATAGGTTTTGAATTTATTATCGCGACTAGGATCGTATTTTTCGATGGCATCCATCAAGCCAATCACCCCGGCGCTGATCAGATCATCAACGTCGATATTGGAGGGGAGGCGGGAGGATATTTTTTGGGCGATAAAGCGAATAAGTGGGGCATAATCAAGAATCAATTGATCACGTAAAATCCGGTCCACATTGAGGTAGCCAAACTTATATCTTTTCACCAATGCTTTCATGCAATCAACCTCATAAAAATGGTCGATAAATGTTGGTTATTGGCAAAATAACCAAACATCTGTGGTATTCACTGTTGAACTTAAAATCATTGTAATGGGGTTAAAAAAAAGGCTAAAGGTGCATAGCTGCCTAGGTCTTAGGTAATAAAATAAGCCAGCGCAGGAGCCAAAAAAAAGCGAGATGTACGTAGATAACATTGGCATCGAAAAAAATATTCTGACTACAGCCAAATAGGCAATTTGCGCCCAGGGCTAAGATATTTCCCTTCCACAAAAGCGGCGCAATGCCTTGGGTGAACGGAGGACGCATTTGCCACAAGAGATAGGCGACACTGAGGCTTAAAGCTACAAAACCGATAATCCCAACACTGGCAAGTAGCTCAAGATAAATATTATGAGCATTATATTTGTCCACCAAGGTGGCAAAACCAAGCTCGTGATAATACAAGTCTCGACTCAAATATTTGATATAGGCACTACCGTGTCCAAACCAGGGGCGGTCGACAATCATCGCTCCATAGATGCGCCAAAACTTAAAGCGATCGGCTTGCCCCGACAGCACCTCCACTGCTAATTCAACAAAACGCCCGCGCACTCCCTTAACTAAGAAAACACTGCCTAGTAAAGCAAGGAGTAGGCCAAATAAACCGCTTCGTTCGCGCAGAGAAAAGCCCTGCTGCCAACCACCGCTGAGCAGCGGCACCACCAGCAGCATCCCTGCCGCAACACAGAGCGGAGCCCGGCCTCCACTAAGGATAATGAGGAAGAAGTGCACAAGTGCAATAGCAAAATAGTAACGGGCTAGGCCTGGTGCTTTAATAAGCCCGAGCATTTTTTTGGCGCTAAAATCAGCGGTCAATGCCGAGCTAAAAAGAAACCAGTAGCAGGTGAAAATTCCCAGACTTACCCCAGCAAGGGAAAGAGGATGACCATAAAAACCTACGACCCGATAATTACCGCTTTTAAAACGTTCGCCCAGGGGAAGCTGCCAATGAGGGTAGCGATAATCAAAACCGCTGAGATGTTGGACGAGGCCATAGCACAAGAGCAAAACGCTGGCTATCAGCAGTCCGCGGCTAAAGGAGGTGAAAACCACCTCGGGGCTTTCACCTTGATCCGTAGGGTCTTTTTGAGCCGGGACTTCCCCTCGGTAAGGTGAAGCCCTGTAGGCAAAGGCCCAAGCACCCAAGCCAGCAAAAAAGACCGAGCTGCTCAGGGGAACAGAGGAAAATTCCCCTAGGGAAAGTAAGCGCAGAGGACCATATGCGGCAATGGTTGGCGGAGTCGGCAGCAAATAACAGAGGCCGTTACTCAGGAGAAACAGCACAAAACAAAACATCAAGGCGCCGCCTGTATAGGCATCCGCCTTAGACCAAGCACCTGCGCCGCAATAA
>JAHFAI010000061.1 GCA_023250635.1 Deltaproteobacteria bacterium
AGCTGTCGAAGCTACTCCAGGTGACTGGCTGCCATGGACCTACCAGGCATCCCTCGCAAAGCTTTCTCCCTTCAGTGCGTGAATTATTTTATCAAATTTATGACTACCGACGGGACACGATTATAAGCGAGTATATAGGCCCATATTTCTTTTTCCACCATCCCTGGAGTTTTGCTGCGCAGGTGGGCTAGGCCATCCCCATGCTAGCCTTGATGTTTCTTAGAAAAAGTTCGCCAAACCACCTTTTCTTATACAGTAGAGCTAGTTCATCTTTAGTCGCTTTTTTTGAGTCAATAAATGAACTTATAGTAGTGAGCGCTTTAACTCGGCTACCAGGAATATTAAGCTTTGTTTTTGAAATTCGCACTGATATTTCATCAGGCAATTGATCGTACATTTTTCGGTCCATTCCCTTTGGTTTTTGCGGCTTTTTAAGACAAACTATATGATCGTATTTACCTACCCGGTAACCTTTTCTAAAATCAATTTTTCGTGACCCACAGGCGTGAAAAACAAAATCTGTTCCTTGCAATATTAAAGAAGCCATCACAAAATATGAGCTATATAAAGCATCTCCAAGGACAATTTCATTTTTACCTAGTGTACTAAGAAGCTTACTTGCCAAGGAAAGCTCCCCATTTCCTTGGCCCTGATATGGAGCGGCTTTAAAATCTACAATAGCTCCAGTGTGTAAGGAAAAAAGCGCTACCGCGCGACAAAGTGGAAACCCGCAGCCTAGCTTTTGATTACCATGCTGAGGAAAAGCTTCCTGATTGCTTGGGGTGTCTGCCATAGAAAACGTTGTCCCATCTATAACAACAATATGTTTTCCCCTCCAGAGTTGAGCGGCAGGCACGTTATTTTCAATTTCGCTGTAAATCTGTTTTGCGCTTTGTTCCAATCCATTTTTAGTGATTTTTGCTCTGGCTCTGCAGTAAGCTCCGGTATTCAAGGAAACAGGAGCCAAGCCGTTCGCAGCTCGGGAGGCGTTAAACCGACTTATTGCATCGTGGCATGAGCGATCTGATGTAATAAATTGTGTAATAAAGAGCTTTAACGTAACCTCATGAGTATAAGTACGCCGTCTTATCTCTTTGCCCCAACTAAAAACATTAGCGGAAGACTTTGGAAAAATAAACAGGCCACCTGTTTTTATACTAGTCAGTGAATTTTTAACTTTTTTTGACAACCCCAACAATGCTAGAATAAACATGTAGCCACCTTGATTTTGTTTTTGCAAATTCATTATCAAGTGTGGCTATACTTTTATATAATTTCAAGTACTTATAGGCTTAAAGCAGCGCCATTCATTAGTGGGATAGGCTCAGCAGTTTTCTAGGGTTGAAAAACCCTGACTGACGAGTTACTTCCCCTGAATATGTTTGCTGAGCACCCGAGCTATTTTCAGCTGTCCTCGCCAATTAAGATGAAAGCAGTCATCCGCTATATCATCGCCTTCAAGCTCGATACTGTCGGTTTCGCCTACGTACTGCAGAGAAAACTTACCAGGAATTTTCTCCTTCTCGAGCCAGGCTTGGGTTTCGCTCAGTGCTGCAGCGGTGCCACTGCGGTAACTACGAATTCTCCCGGCAAGGGTCGAGACCATTTCACTCGCTAAAGAGGAGATTTTTTTCAGGCGACTGTTTTTGTTTAAACTCGCAAAAAATCCCAGTTCGTTTTGGGCAATAAACTCGCGGGAAAACATGCTAGGACAGAGGCGCGCTGGATTGGGGGGGAGAATATGCTGGAAGTAAAGACTCTCCATATGGCGCATCATCGCTGCAGGCTTGCTTGCTTGGTACGATCGGCTGCGTAGTTCACCGCAGGTGGTGCTCTCCCCATGGGCCTCGAGAGGCTTTTGCAGAATACTTGCTTTAGTGAGCAACTGAGTTACTCCTAGGGGCCCAAGTACATAGATGCTGCTCCCTTGCGGAGCAGCTTTGCCGTGACGGAGGAGATACTGCAAGCCCCGAGTTAAGCTCGCCCGATAATCTTGAGCACTGGTCATATAATCTGGGTGAGCAGCGCAGATATCATTTAAGGAAAAGAGAATGAAGATTTTCTCGGGTAACTGACCATCACGCCCGAGAAGCAGGCGATCGATTTGTCGTGAGAGAGTGTCGATGCGCGCGCCGTTTTCTGCTGCCACATAGATATTCTGGCTTGCCACTCCCAAGGCCTTGGCAGCTAAATATCCCCAGCTATATTCTTCGGTATTGAGGTAGACCTTGGAAAAGCTGGCGAGAACATGTTTAAATACCCAGGCAAAGCTGCCGCTGTATTCTCGTTCTGTCATCCACAGGGTCTGGGGTGGGGTTAAGGCTTGACCACTTACAAATGCAGCAATTTCCTCGGGGACGGTGGGAGTGGAGAGGTTTTCCCGCTTAAAAAGGTCCCAGAGCAAATCAGCATCGTATTTTAGCAGGGGAGAACTACCGGCCCCGCTCGCCAAATCATCACCCAAGACCGCCACGCTTTCCGGGGAGGCAGGTATGCTGCGCGCAGCTAGGGCGAGGAGAGGCGAGGGGAGGAGCCCGCAGATAACTATTCCTCGAGCACCCTGTGTAATCCAGCTTCGTGCCATCATCTTAATTTCCTAATTGAGACAAATAAGCTACAACCAACATTAGAGACCGCTTCCCTATAATAAAGGAAATCGTGCATGGAAACAAAAGCATCCATCGTTAATAACTGGCTGCCTCGCTATACCGGCACTCCCCTCGAAGAGTTTGGTGACTATATCCTGCTGACTAACTTTGATGACTATGTACGCCGCTTTGCTAATCGCTTCAATGCCCAGATCCGGGGGCTCGATCGTCCCATGCAAACCTGCACTAATCAAGATGGCTTGACTATCATCAATTTTGGCATCGGTTCCCCCAATGCTGCTACCATAATGGATCTCCTCAGTGGCGTCCAACCCAAGGGGGTACTTTTTCTCGGCAAATGCGGAGGGATCAAGCGTTCCACCGAAATCGGCCATTTTATCTTGCCGACTGCAGCCATCCGCGGAGAGGGCACCTCCGACGATTATTTTCCTCCTCAGGTTCCAGCCCTGCCCTCGTTTAAGCTGCACAAATTCGTTTCTGAAAAAATCGTCGAATCAGGCATGGAATACCGTACCGGAGTGGTTTACACCACCAATCGTCGGGTCTGGGAACATGATATTTCCTTTAAACGCAAGTTGCGTCAATTGCGGGTACTTGCCATCGATATGGAGACTGCTACGGTCTTTATGGTCGGGTTGATGAATAATATTGCCCGGGGTGCCCTCTTGCTGGTATCTGATAAACCAATGACCCCTGAAGGGGTAAAAACCGAGAAAAGCGATAAGATTATCAGCGATTCCTTTGTAGATATCCATATCGATATCGGCATTAAAGCCATGTCAGAAATTGGTTCTAAAGGGGAGCAGATCAAGCATTTTCACTTTTAGCGCCGGCCCCTGTAGTTAGCTCCTGAACAACGTGCTGGAACTACAGAACGGCGCGTTGTAGGGAGTTCTCGATGGCCGGCCATAGTAAGTGGAAGAATATTCAACATCGTAAAGGCGCCCAGGATGCAAAGCGCGGGCGGGTCTTTACCAAAATCGCCGTAGAAATTACCGCTGCGACCCGTATGGGCGGTGCCAATCCTGATGATAATCCCCGCCTGCGCACGGCGCTCGCTAAGGCTAAAGCCGCCAATATGCCAAAAGATAACTGGATGCGCGCCATTAAAAAAGGCAGCGGCGATGGCGGTGGCAATGACTATGAAGAGAAGGTCTACGAGGGCTACAGCACCGGTGGTATTGCTTTGATCGTTGAATGTCTGACCGATAACCTTAATCGTACCATCAGCAATATCCGCTTTGCTTTTACTAGGGCGGGAGGCGGAATTGGCAGCGAGGGCTCGGTCAGTTGGATGTTTCAGCGTAAGGGACTATTCATTATTCCCCGGGCTGCTATTAACGATATCGAACAGCTTTTCGAAATAGCTCTCGAGAACGGCGCCGAAGATATTGAAGAACTCGATGAGCAGGTGGAAATATCTTGCGCTACGGAACAATTTTTAGGCCTTAAAGATACGATAGAGGCCCTGCAAATAGTTCCTGAATTCTGTGAGTTGACTCGCATTGCCGATAACATGGTGGAAATCAGCAAAGAACAGCAGGAATCCCTCCAAAAGCTCCTCGATGCCTTGGAAGATGATGAAGACGTACAGAACGTCTTTCATAACGCCGAGCTCGATACACTTATTCTTTAAGTAAATCAGGGCGGAATTTTGCCGTCACTTGGGCGCTTTGTTGCTCACGCCATTTAGCAATCTCTCGATGATCTCCCGACATCAATACTCGAGGAACCCCTAGGTCCCAGAGCTCGCGCGGTTTGGTGTATAAGGGAAATTCCAGACAGCCACCTAAGGCGGGCGAAAAGGAATCCAACTGGGAGCTCTCTTCGTGTCCTAAAACCCCGGGGACCAGGCGCAGAAGGGTATCCACCATGGTTAAGGCAGGTAACTCGCCGCCTGAGACGATAAAATCCCCAAGGGATATTTCCTGAGGCTGATAGCGGTCGATAAAGCGCTGATCTACCCCCCCAAAGCGTCCGCAAATAAACACCAGGTTTTTGCTGGTGGCCAATAGCTCCCGAGCACCGCTATCTGACCAGGCTCGACCTCGGGCTGAGGGAAGAATAAGCGTTTCCTCCCCTCCGAGACTGTCCACTGCCGCGCCGAGGCAATCAGCGCGCAGCACCATCCCCTCTCCTCCGCCACAGGGGCGACCATCCACGGTTCCGTGGCGATCCACGGCAAAATCGCGCAGCGCCAACACGCGGATGCGAGCAAGACCTTTTTCCTCGGCCCGCTTAAAAATAGCGAGCTGTCGATAGGCTTCGATCATTGCAGGATGAATGGTAATAAAGGTGATATGGAGCATAGGAGTATCGTCTAGCCTGCTTATTTTATTCCCACAGATCAGCAAAAGTTGCTGAGGGCACCCGCAAGGAGAGCGGTGCGGCTGCTGTTGCCGGGGCGCGAGAGGCTAGACCAGCACCTTTTTTAGGCAGCACAAAATAATCGTCGACCAGGGGGATTTCCAAGGTTCGCTGGTCTTTTGCAAGAATTTGTACGGTATCTGCTGAGCCATAATTAAACACTTCAGTGATTTCACCTAGGTGCTGGCCCTGACAATCAAGGACTTCGCGCCCCAGCCAGCTTGCTTCAGCCAGGGTATCGGCGGATTCAAAGACCCATAAGGCTTGGCCGGCAAAAAAATCCACCTGGGTACGGTCGGGAACAGCGGCTAGGCTCAATAAAACACGCTTATTGACGATTTGATACTTGGTAATCTTGGTGGTAACGCCCTTACCGGGCTCAGCCCCAAGGAGGACCTCGCTATAGGAATTGGGGAGCAGGTCTGATCTTCCCCCAATAAAAAAAGCACCGCGCAAGCCATGAGCTTTACCGACGATGCCAATTTTTTTCCAATTGCCCTTCACGCTCAGCCTTCTGATTATTTGGAGGGCTTAGCTGGCTGCGCGGTTTTTTCGCGAGTCAGGGCAATGTTTTGTTTTTGCATTAATTTCAGGGCAGTATTACTGAGTTGGGCACCCTTGCTAAACCAATACTGAACGCGCTCAGCTTTGACCACGACGGTAGAAGGATTGCTTGCCGGGTCATAATGACCAAGGCGCTCGATGCTACGGCCACTATCGCGGGCATTGCGATGATCGGTGGCCACGAGGTGGTAAAAAGGCTTGTGGGTGGACCCCTTTCGTTGGAGCCTGATATGAACTGCCATGTATTCTCCAGTAATTTCTTTATAATCTCGTCATTACGACTTAAGGTTCGCTAACCATAGGCAAGGTGACCAACTCTATAGCACAGGGTCAAAGGGAGATCTAGCTATTTTTCCCCTGCTTTTCCTGGACGCTTATAATCACCCCAGCCAGAGAATCCTATCGGCAACCCAAGATAACTTTGGTATAATTTCGTCGGGAAGTACGTTCTCTAGCCAAAAAAAGGATCTCCCATGGCAGCACTATCTAAGGCCAGAATCACCGCCTTTACTGTATTTGTTGGTCTCCTGCTTCACCTGTATTCCCTGAGCTGTCTTGCCAAAACCTTGGACTTTTCGGGAGAGATTAATAGCGAGATGACCGCCTTTAGTCTCGAGATCAATATTTTACAGGCTCCCCTCGAGACCTTTACGAAGAATGCGGCTGATCTTGATAAGCATATTGAAATCTACCTGCCCCAGGACGATAATAACCCCCTCCTGCATGCTCCCGCAGCTCTAGCTGACAATAATCATAACATTCATTTTTATTGGCGGGTCGATAACGTTCCGAGTCCCCAGCAACGGAGCACCGACACCAATTATGATCTGAAATATAAGGTTACTATCCTGCGTAATAGCCTTGATGCTTCTTCGGCTATTTCCCTTAAAGACGTCAGTGCCAAAGAAGCCAAGCCCAACACCCTGAGTGTGCAAGTCAAATTTTTTGACTTGGTTAACGGCAAATTCGTTGCGGGAACCAACCAGCTCGATAAAACCATCATTCTGGCGCAAACCTTTGCTGTTCCTCTCGAAGCACCCCAGTTTGGTGCGAACAATATTTCCTCCAGTCATCGCGCTTTGACCATCAATTGGCAGAGCGTGGATGGCTCGGGGCAAGTTCCCTATAGCGGGGGTAAACCAAACCGTGCGCCCAGCCAAGTGCAGCTGATGCTTTTTAAGGCCAGCGAGACCGGAACCCTTCCCCTTAAAGCAGTGCAATTGCTCAACTCTGATACCGGTGAAACAGTTGCTGCGCACTGCGAGTATAGTGTTCCCAGCGATACTGATCCTCAATGCGTCAAGTGCACCCCGGCTGATGCCTCTAAATATGGAGATCAAAAACAGTTCCCCATCTACCTGCTCAGCGATCAAGATGAAGACGACACGATTGTCCGCAATGAATTGGTCAATAATACCAAGGGATCCTATGCGGTCAAAAATCTGAGCTATATCGAGAGCTACGTTGTTATGCTGCAGTACGAAAAGGGTGGTTTACGCAGCGACTGTGTTATGGCTACCCCCGAGCGTACTGCTAGCCTTACGGAACTCAATGGTGCTTCAGAGGCTGAGCTCAAGCAATCAGCCTGTTTCATTGCCACTGCAGCTTATGGGCATCCCCTGGACGCTAAAGTTGCGACTTTTGTGTGGTTTCGCGATACTTTTCTGGAGACCTTTGCTGCCGGTCGGCGTTTGGTAGATCTGTATTATACTTACAGCCCAGGGCTGGCGACGCTTATTGAGGGTTCATCCACATTGCGTACCTTGACTCGCGGTATTTTATGGTTGCCGGAACGGTATATTACCCTACTTAAGACCTTAAAAACCTATCCCCTCGCTTATGTCAATGTCGGGGGAGCCTTAAGCCTCTTGGTGCTTGCCGGCTTACTGCTGGGCTTGCGCCCTCATCGCCGCAAAGGAATATAGGCATTCATGAGTAAACAGCTGTTACAGCATTCGGTCTTTTATGGGGTCTTGTTCCCTCCGGAAGTTAGCACTAGTAGCGAAGAGAGTGATTTTAATCTTGCCCGCTGTGTAGCTTTTGAGCCCATCGATCAACTCGTTTTTCATGATGCCCCACTGGTGGTCTTTGACTTAGAAACCACCGGCCTCAATGCTGCTCGCGATCGGATTATCGAAATCGGTGCGCAAAAAATCGTAGGAGGAGTCGTGGTGGGGGAGTTTTCCACTCTGATCGCCTGCCCCTACCCGCTTTCTGCGCAGGTGACAAACATTACGGGCATTACCGATGGGATGCTGGTAAATCAACCGCAACTCGAGCCTGTACTCGAAGAGTTTCTTACCTTTATTCAGGGTTGTATTTTGGTCGCCCATAATGCCATTTTTGATAGTAGCTTTGTAAAAGCAGCGCTTAAATCCATGGGAGTGGAGCTCTCTTGGCCGGTCCTGTGTACCTTAAAGCTTGCCCGGCAACTACTGCCGGAACTCAACCGTAAAAACCTCGATACCTTAGCCGATCATTTCGGTCTAGAATTTGAAGCGCGCCACCGTTCTATTGGTGACGTCAAAGTTACTGCGGCAATTCTCGCGGAGATGCTTGCTCACGAGGGTAAGCATCTCCGTAGCTGGCAGGATTTTTCCCCATTTACCGTGTAAAAGGACAAAGGAGAAGGTGGTGACTACCAAACGAATTCTCGTGACCGGTGGTGGTGGTTTTCTCGGTTCGCGGATCTGTGCTCTGCTCGTTGCTCGCGGCTATCAGGTTCGTAGTTTTTCTCGCGGTAACTATCCCCATCTCCAGCAGCTGGGGGTGGAATGCATTCAGGGCAATCTCCATAACAGCCAAGAAGTGCTGGCTGCAGCTCGGGGCATGGATGCTATTATCCATAGCGGTGCTAAGGCGGGGATTTGGGGACAGCCACAAGAATTTTTCCGCAGCAATGTACTCGGCACCACCCATGTAATCGCTGCAGCCAAAACTCTTGGCATCAGGCGCCTCGTTTATACCAGCTCACCAAGTATTGTGTTTGATAAGCAGAGCATCACCGGTGCGGATGAGCGCTTGCCGATACCAGCTAAGCATTGTGCCCAGTACCCAGCGACAAAAGCGGAGGGGGAACGGCTGGTGCTTGCGGCAAATAGTGCCAGTCTGCATACGGTTGCCCTTCGCCCGCATTTTATCTGGGGTCCAGGCGATAAGTATATTTTGCCTATGCTTAAAGAAAAAGCCGGCAAAAAGCAGCTGTTTATTGTGGGCGATGGCAAAGCGCTTATCGATGTGATCTATGTGGATAATGCTGCTGGAGCACATATTCAAGCTCTTGAGGCCCTAGCTCCCGCAGCCAGCCTCTGTGGCAAAAGCTATTTTATCGGCCAGGAAAAACCGGTCGTGACTTGGGATTTTATTCGGCGCTTGCTGGCAACTCAGGGTATTGTCCTCAGCTGCCCTCGGCGTATTCCCTATGGACTCGCTTATCAGCTTGGTTTTGCCTGCGAGCTGCTCTATGGCTTTTTGCGCATTTACCACCGCGACCCACCCCTTACCCGCTTTCTTGCCTTTAGCCTGGCTAAGTCCCATTACTTTGATCACAGCGCTGCCCTACGAGATTTTGCTTACAAGCCACAGATTAATCTCGAGGAGGGATTTGCTCGCCTGCAACAGAGTTTGTAAGCTTGTTTTTGACGGCAAAGAACCGTCCTATGATATAATCTGCTCCATGACACCAAAATAAAAATACGTCCGGCTGGGGGAGCGATGAATCCATTCGATCCACATAGCATTTCATCTCTACAGGTCCCCCATATTATTCGTCTCAGCAATAACTGGGCAAGTCTGTCCCTTGCAGAACGCACCGAGGCGTTCATTAGGCTCACCCGTGCCGAGGCAAACGATTTTTTTCTGAGTCTCAAACATCACGACCAAGCTGAAATTATCCTCTCTCTGCCTGAGGGTGAACAACGCCTCTGGATTCGCCTCCTTCCCCCTGATGATCTTACCGATGTGCTTCAAGAAATCCCCAGCGAGCAACGCCAGCTAATTCTCGAGCAACTGGATACTCCTATTCGCAAGGAGGTGCTGGGTCTGCTTGCCTACCAAGAGGATGAAGCGGGGGGATTGATGAATCCTCGCTTTGCACGCTTACGACCCGAGATGACGGTCGATGAAGCTATTCGTTATTTACGCAAGCAAGCCACCCACGTGGAAACCACACGTTATTTATACGTGCTTAATCATGAGCAAAAACTCCTGGGGGTGGTTTCCCTAAGGAAATTATTCACTGCGCAAAGCGAAAGCCAGGTACAGGACCTGATGCGTACCTCGGTGATTAAAGCAACCGAGACCATGTCTCAGCATGCCATTAGCGAACTGTTTTCTAAAAGCTCCCTAATGGCCATCCCTGTGGTGCATAAAAGTGGCGAGATGAAAGGAATAGTTACCGTCGATGATATTCTCGAGGTGGTTCAAGAAGCAGCCACTGAGGATATCCAAAAACTCGGTGGCACCGAGGTTTTAAACGAGCCGTATTTAAAAATAAATATTTTGCCGCTGATCAAAAAACGCGCTGGTTGGCTAACGGTTTTATTTTTTGGTGAAATGTTTACGGCCACGGCCATGGCATATTTTGAGCACGAAATAGAAAAAGCCGTGGTACTAGCTTTGTTTATTCCCCTGATTATTTCGAGCGGGGGCAATGCAGGCTCTCAGGCTTCTACTCTGGTGGTGCGGGCCCTCGCACTACGAGAAGCTCGCTTAGGTGACTGGTGGCGGATCTTTGTCCGGGAGCTAGCGATTGGCACGGCCCTCGGTTGCATCCTCGGATTTATCGGCTTAATGCGTATTTTACTGTGGCCCTCTCGCCTTAGTATCTATGGAGAGCACTACGTCCTTGTAGCTATTACCGTGGCCTGTAGCTTGGTGGGTATTGTGCTATGGGGGAGTCTCTGTGGTTCCATGTTACCCTTTGTTTTGAAAAAATTTAATTTGGATCCTGCGACTGCATCCGCACCCTTTGTAGCCACCTTGGTGGATGTTTCCGGACTGATTATCTACTTTTCGGTCGCCAGTGTTATCTTAAAAGGATCAATGCTGTAACACGGCGCTGGCGCTTTCGCGCCAGCGCCGTGTTACCAAACAGAAAGACCAGGGAGATATATGAAAAAAGTGAACGGAATAGGTTTTTTTACGTGCGTACTGTGCTGTTGGCTGGGCATATCCTGTCACTCTCCTAAGAAAAACGAAGCTCCTCCGGCTAGTGCTGCTGATACGCCCAACTTGGGGGAAGAAACAAAATTCTCCTTTGTCCCCATCAGTGCCACCGGAGAGAATCAGGCACAAAAACCATTAACTGCAGAGCAAGTTTCGGCCTGTGAACAAGAAGCGAGCATGCTCAGTAATTGCAACGATAAAGCTGCAAAATTAAAGCAATGCTATGTTGGGACCAGCACGGGGAGCATTCCCCAATGCCAAGCAGATAATCCCACTCTTTACCAGTAAGCAAGCGTTAATGCGCACTGGCCCCCTGACGAGGTGGTTCAACCTGCAACTGAAAGGATTTTTGTAAATGATGGGGCAAGGCCTGATTGAGATCCACACCCACCACTTTTGATACCCCCGGCTCCTGCATGGTGATCCCGTAGAGGACGTCAAAGACCTCCATGGTGGGGCGACGATGGGTAATCACAATGAACTGAAAACGGTCTGAAAGTGCAGCAATAACCTTGTTGTAACGACCGATGTTTTTCTCGTCGAGGGGGGCGTCAACTTCGTCAAGAAAGCAAAACGGGGTGGGTTTGGATTTGAGCAAGGCAAAGATGAGGGCAATAGCTGTAAGCGCTTTTTCACCCCCCGAAAAGAGACGCATGCTCTGGGTTTTTTTGCCAGGGAGCTGCACCATAATTTCCACCCCAGATTCCAGGGGAATAGTCGGATCGCTGAGTAACAAGCGTGCTTCACCGAGGGGGAAGAGAATGGGGAAAAGACCCTGGAATTCCTGGTTGATCTTCTCAAAGGTGCCAAGGAATTTTTCTTTGGAGTTTTCTTCGATCTCCAAAATTCCTTGCTCAAGGAGCGCCACCGCTGAGTCGATTTCGGTTTTTTGCCCGAGCATAAACTGCTGACGTTCTTGAAGCTCTTTATATTCTTTGACGGCAACCAGATTGACTTCTCCGAGCTCGGCAATTTTCGTACGTAGCCCACTGATTTCGCGGGTAAGGCGGTTGGCATCAAAGTGTGGATTGGGGATAAATTCATGCTTGGCAATGGGCAAGCGATATTTCTCCAGGGCTTGTTCGCCAATGGCGTTCATTGCCATTTTTACACGAGCGAGATCAACTTCCTTCGTTGCCCCTTGCTTTTGGGCTACCTGCATAGCTGCTCGCGTATTTTTTTGCCGATTTTCTAGGCCGCGCACCTCTTCGACGAGAGAAGCATTGGCTTCTTTCTTCTGATTCAGGCGTTCTTCGGACTCTTCTCGCAGGATAATTAAGCGCTTAATATCGCTTTGGCGGCTGATTTGCTGCTCGCCCAGTTGTACGATTTTTTCTTTGAGGCTTTGCTGCTTTTCGCGCTTCCGTGCCATCCGCTGCTCAAAGTTGGCCACCTTGAGACGTTCCTGTTCGGCATGGTCGCGCAGGGTCTGCTCCTTGGCACGCGCTCCCATCCACAGCATTTTTTGGCTTTCCCACTGCTGCTTAACGCCCTCGTAATCATCGCCTAAATGGAGGGCTTCCTGCTCGGCCTCTTCGGCAGCTATGGCTGCTTGGGCAAGCTGCTCGTTGAGGCTTAGCTTCGCGCCTTGCAATTCTTGTAACTCGACCGCACAGTCTTCGCCGGCACGAACAAGTTTTTGCATTTCACCGCGAGCAGCAATAAGTTGCTCGCGCTTGTTTTCCACCTTGTGCTGGGCCCCATGATAGGCGGCCATACTGGCTACCACTTCTCTGTTTATTTGCTGAATCTGCCCATCGAGGTTCTTGAGTTCTTCGCGTAAACCTGCGGTTTCTTCGCGGAGATTTTCTACTATGGCGATATTTCGGGCCTGCTCGAGTTGTATTAATTCGCTTTCTTCGCTGAGCTGAGCGAGGCGCTGTTTCCTGGTTAATAAGCCATCACGGCCCCGCACTGAGATAATGATGTGGTCCGTACTATACAGGGTATCACCGCTAGCCGTGAAAACCACGGCGCCCAAAGGAATTTCCTCGGACAGTCTCGCTAAATCGCCTGCATGCTGGGGGGCAGCAAAAAGACGCCCGAGCAAGGGGGAAAGGTCGAGAGCCTGGGGAGAATTTCCTTCGTTGTCCACGAGAAGCGGGGCTAAGGCAGTCAGCCGCTGTTTTTTTGCCCAAACCTGCACGCTCTCAAGGTTGGTGCTGCTCTCGATTAGGCCGGCATCCAAGCCACCCCAGGGCTGATCTTTAAGCAGGAGGGAAAGGCGTTCGAGCTGGGACCACTCGCTGCAGACCACCCGTTCGAGCCATTGTTCGCAGGCCCTGGTAAGGTTCGTGGGAAGCGCGGTAAATCCTGGGGTAAAGCTCAGGCACTCAGCGAGATAGCGGTAATGGGGAGTTTCCTCGCTGCCTAACAGGCTTGCGCACTTACGCCAGAGGGCGATTCCTTCATCCGCGCTCACCTCATCGGCACGGAGAGCTGCCAGCTGCGCTTTGAGGGCCATCTGTTGTTCGCTGCTGAGTGCCAGAAACGTTTCGCCCTGCTGTAAGGCCTCGTTTTTACGTGCTAGGCTTAGTTCAAGCTTGTTTTTGGCAGAAAGCTCGTGATCGAGTCCTCCCTGACGTTGCTGCCACTGCAGCTGAAAGCTATCAGCTAAGATATTTGCCTGGGCGTTTTCCTGCTCGATCTGTTCGAGACGGCTTAGGTATTCGGCTTTTTGTCGAGATACTTTGCTAAAATCCCGTTGTACGCTTTCTTGTTGAATCTGATTGCGAGTCAAAGATTTTTCGATGGCAATTTGCTCATCGGCTATTTCTTCAGCTCGATTGGTAAAGACAATTTTTTCTTCATCAAGGAGATCAAGACGTTGTTGAAAATCTTGAACAATTGCAGCGAGGTTGCTGACTTCCGCTTCTAATACGGCGAGATTTTCCTCGACACCCCCGTGTTGTCCGCCTTCGTTGAGGCGAAAATGTTCTTCTTCTTCCTGGATCTCCTGCACCAGGGCTTGTACCTGCTGTTCGCTATGCTCAGCGAGGTGCTCACCTGCCGCCAAGGCTGCTTCGAGAGAGGCTATTTCCTCGCGAATGCGGGCTATCTCCTCAAAAAGCTGCTGGAGCTGAGGATCGGCTTTTTCGAGTTTAAGCTTCGTCAGGCGGTACTGCTCATCAAGCTCGGCTAACTGAGTACCTGCCTCCCGTTCCTGATCGAGGGCGGTGGCAAGATCAGCGCTGAGTTGGAGTTCGTTCTCTCTAAAATGCTGATAGTTATGAGCGAATAAGCTAATCTCGTCCTCACGCAGACGAGAGCTATATTCCTGCCATTTTTCTGCATTGCGCACTTGCTGCTGCAGGGATTCTATTTGGCGATTGACCTCTTGGAGAATATCATCAACTCGACTTAGGTTTGCTCGGGTCTGCTCAAGCTTGGCGTAGGACTCTTGGCGGCGGACCTTGAAAATGCCTGTTCCCGCAGCCTCTTCAAGGATCTCGCGAATTTCTTCGGGTTTGGCCTGGAGTATGCGTTCAACCTGGCCTTGTTGGATCATTGAGTAGCTACGCCCACCGAGACCCGAAGAGGTAAAGAAACTGACGATATCTTTAAGGCGGCAGGGGCGTCCGCCAAGGAGATATTCTCGCTGCCCGTCGATGTAGATCCTGCGGGTTAAGGAAATCTCCTGTTCATGACGAAATTCTGGTGGACAGAACTCACCCGGATCGCTGTTGTCAAAGGTCAGGGTTACCTCAGCCATACCCAGGGATTTGCGTTTTTGCGAACCCGCAAAGATAATATCGGTGGCTTTTTCTCCGCGCAAAAGTTTGGTATTTTGCTCGCCCATTACCCAACGTACGGCGTCGATGACGTTGCTTTTACCCGAACCATTGGGGCCGATGATCCCCGAAATTTGGTTTTTATTGAAAGTTATGCTTACTTTGTCGGCAAAAGATTTGAAGCCATTTGCGGTTATTTTTTTTAAATACATAGCCCTGCGCCTGGCTTTCCCTAGTGGAGTTGTTTTTCGTCACTGAAGGTAAGGTTGTCGTCAATCGTAAAAAAAGACAAGGAATCCCCATAGAACGAGGCCGCCACTAAGGTTCGCGGTGAGCTGCTTGTTTTGGGCGCAAAGGCAAAGGCAAAGAAGGAGCGCTCGATATCACTCGATGAGGTTACCGTGCTCGCTTCTTTGGCTTTGGCCTGATCAGTCGGTGCCGCGAACAGGGCAAAACTTTCGTTCTTAAAATTCGCTAAACTGCGAAAACTAGACACATAGACTGCGCTGGTTTTACCGCCGTTTTGCTCGAGAGCAAAATCTGCCAAATAGCGCGAACCATCTGTTTGCAAAGTATCTTTGCCGCCAAAAATCCGCTCAAAAGCAAAGACGGATTTGGTCTCTTTTGTCGCATCGAGAATATCGTCGCGTGTTCCGGTAACCCTCACTTTGACGATGTTATTCGAGTACTGAGCTGAGCCGGTAGTTTCGTTGGTTCGTTGAGAAAGATAAAAGGTGTCGCTAGCGCTTGGGTCGGGGTGGGCTGCCCAAAAATTGGTACGATAGAATTTTTGATCGTTATCGAGAGAGGTATCAAAATCGCCGTTAGGATGTTGGAGATTAAAATAAAGCCAACGCATTTCTTTAGAAGCGACTTTATCAAAAGAACGTAGCTGAAAATGTCCCTGGTCGAGATCGGCTTTTTCTTTGTTGAGGTCGATCACCACAAACTGAAAGGGATTGGTTTGCGTGGCGATTTTTAGGCGCCCCTGTTTAGTTTTTTCGAGTTCATCAGGCACATCATTAGCAACACCCTCGACCATAATTGCCGAGGTTTCGTTAAAGCTCTTGTTATCGGTATAGATCTGATCCTTGAGCTTGGCGGTGCCCCAATCGCTGACGAAGGCATAGAGAAGACCGCGGGGTTCGTCTATATAGAGGGCACGACGAACATAGGCCGGGTATTCGCGGATTACATCCAGGGTGGAGGTGCTGCGGTCTTCAGCCAGTTGCCCCAGCATCAGCTTGCCCGTCTGGCAGGAGACGGCGATGAGCCCCCCCTGCATAATAGCATTGATGGGATTGCAATTATCGACATTCCAGCTTTTTTTGAGGGTCAGAGTCGGCATTTCTCCCTGATCTGTGGCTCCACCAATCTGAAAGAGCATAACCTTGGAGCTTGCCTCAGTCTCTACCCCGCGATCAAAGGTGGCGATCAAATCCTTACCACTCAGGCTTAAATGACGCCCGAGCCGCGGCACCGACACCGCTTTACGGCGCTCGCCTTGTCTATCGACAATCAGAATCGAGCCATCATCGTAGCGATGTTTAAGATCGGTATTTAAGACGTAGAAAAAGTCGCCCTGCTCATCGTTGACCAGACTGATGGGTCGGGCTATGTTCTCCCCAATAGAGGGCCGAGGAATTTTTTCGCTGCATGTCACCACGATCGGTGCTAAGACTAAGGCAAGAAGCCTGGAAAAATTGCGCTGTTTTTGTCCGATGCGGGCGATTATAGACGTTAGCTTGCTTCTAGGCATGCACAGGTTTCCTCGTATTTGCTGTGTTCAGCATGGCATGGGTTGAAGGATTCGACAATTCGTAAATTCACCTTGAGCTGATGCTCCAATATCTGTATGACGGGTTTTTTATCATAAAGTTGCAGGAGAAGTCATGGCTTCATTCAACCGAGTCTTTGTTTTAGGCAATTTAGGGCAAGACCCTGAACTTCGCTACACTGCCGGACAAACCGCCGTTGCTACGCTCAATATTGCGACCACCGAGAGTTGGCTGGGTCGTGATGGTCAGCGCCAGGAAAGTACCGAGTGGCATCGGGTGGTCGTGTGGGGCAAGCAGGCTGAAAACTGCAGTAAATATCTTGCTAAGGGCCGCAGCGTCTTCGTCGAAGGTCGCTTGCAAACCCGCAGTTGGGAAGATAAGAACGGGCAGAAGCGCTATACCACTGAGATCAATGCCAGCACGGTGCAGTTTATCGGCGGTAGCGGTGGTGGTGGGCAAAACGCCGGACATTACGGGGCGTCAAGCGGCGAAAC
>JAHFAI010000004.1 GCA_023250635.1 Deltaproteobacteria bacterium
CCACCATTGGCTTTTCATCCACCATTGGCTTTTCATCCACCATTGGCTTTTCATCCACCATTGGCTTTTCATCCACCATTGGCTTTTCATCCACCATTACTTTCTCGGCTTCAGCCTGAGGAGATGCCGCTTCTACCTTGTGCGTCTGTTCTCCAGCCACTGCTTCTTGGGGGGCTACACTCTCCTCGCTAGCCGCATTTGAGGCTACAAGATCAGCGTTATCAAAAAACTCACTGTTGCTACTTGCTTCCATCTGCTCATCTTCAGGAGATTTTGAAGAGCATGAGCTTATCACCAAAAAAGCTGGTATCAATAGCAGCAAGCAGAAAATTCTGCTGAAAACTTTCTGGAGCCCCTGCGTATCCATTATCCTACTCCTCGATTTAGTCAACGGGCCAAAATGACCCTTCCTATAACTCTTCTTCGGGAAGCTATTTTAAAACTTTACGGAACAGAGAAAAAAAATTTCTCTCGATAAATCACCAACCGATGCCTCTGTCTAAACACCCTCTCTGTCTATACTGCCTACACAAACATCCCTATACACCGCTGCCTATACTGCCTGCTTAGACGGGCTTTAATACTCGCTATAATCCTGCTAAACTAAGCAACGAGAGCTCAACCTTCGCCTTCGAGGACTTTGCGGTGATTGAAATTTCCTGGACTCACTATCAAAACTGGCTTCAATCCCTGCTTCTCCAAGCAGCACCTCCCTTTCTGGCTCCACCTCTCCCTGAGGAGATCACCACAAATTCTCGCACCGTTACTCCGGGAAGTTGGTTTCTCCCTTTAAAAGGAGAAAAATATGATGGTCACGATTTTATCGGAGAAGCTCTAAGCAATGGCGCCCGGGGCTTCTTCTACCGTAGAGATAAGCAGCACGAAATCCCTCAAGTTTTACTTACCCAAGGAGTAGCCGTTAGCGACACCAAAGCCAGCCTGCAAAAAATTGCCAATGGATGGCGTAAAGCCCATCCCCATCTAACTGTTTTTGCGCTGACCGGCTCTGTGGGCAAAACTACCTGCAAGGAGTTTCTTGCGCATATTCTCTCTGCTAATGCCTCCACCCATTACAGTCGCGGCAATTTAAATACCGAGATCGGTTTGCCGCTTTCACTGCTTCACTTGAAAGAAAAACACCGTTTTTCCGTGCTGGAAATGGGCGCTCGCCACCCTGGCGATATAGCTGAACTTATCAGCATTGCCGAACCAGATGTTGTCGCTTGCCTCAACGTTCATCCGGTTCATCTCGCTTCTTTTGGCTCTTTAAAGGCTATCCTAACCAGCAAACTTGAAATCATTGCTCCTCAGCCCCGAGCAAACAAAGCCTGTATTTTTGCTGATCAAGAAGCCTTGCTGAGCACAGCAAAAACAATTCGTCAGGATCTCATAACCTTTGGCACTCATCCCGATGCTGTAGTACGCCTTAGCAAAGTGACCTGGTTAGAAAATGGCGGTATGTCCTTGGCAATTGCCTATGGACGACGCACCCTTGAACTTGAGCTTGAACTCGCCCACGAGAGCTATCCCATAAACCTAACCGCTGCTTGCGCACTTGCCTATGGAGCCGGCATCAAGGGAGAACTTATCGTCTCCGCTATAAAAGGCTTTCGCGGAATCCCGGGACGCTACTTCATCACCAAGCTCAAGGAACTCACCGTCGTAGATGATGCCTACAATGCAAATCCCGAGAGTATGGCAGCTGGTTTACGCAGCCTCATAAAAAGCTATCCCCAACGCCCTAAAATCGTGATTTTAGGCGATATGCTCGAAATGGGAAGTGCAGCGATAAACGCACACCAGAACCTTGGCCGCTTCTGCCAGGAGACCACTCACCCCTCACTTTTAATAACCGTAGGGGATCTTGCTTACGAAATTGGCAAAGGCGCTATAGCTAGTGGACTTGCTGATCAGCGCCATCTACATTATAACCGCGTCGAGGAGCTTATCGCCGCTAACCTTCCCCTTAAAACTCACGGGGAAATCATCTATGTTAAAGCCTCACGTGGCATGCAGCTTGATCGCTATGTAAGCTATCTAGTCGCTGGCGCGAAATAGCATATTTCGTGCCGCGACGTGTCCTGAGGAGCAAAGCGACGAAGGATCTGTCACGTGATATCCGGATGTTATGTGAAAGATCCTTCCTCACTGCGTTCGTCAGGACACGGCGCTGGCGCTTTCGCGCCAGCGCCTATCTAACCAACAACTACTAAGGGGACCCTTTGCTTTATCATTTGCTCTATCACTTGGTAGATGAATTCAGCATTTTAAATGTAACTCGCTATATAACTTTTCGCGGCATTATTGCCCTGCTCAATGCACTTTTCATTAGCATTTTCTGTGCCCCCTGGTTTATCCGTAAATTGCGTTCTCTGCAAATTGGACAGGTGGTGCGCAGTGATGGACCTAAAAGCCATTTTTCTAAAGCTGGTACGCCCACTATGGGTGGAAGCCTGATCGGGGTGGCCGTTATTATTCCTACCTTACTGTGGATGGATTGGCGCAACCACTATATGTGGTGCACCCTCTTTATTTTTATTGGCTATAGTTTCCTTGGCTTTGTCGATGACTACAAAAAAATAAAATTTAAAAATTCTAAGGGTGTTCCTGGAAGAATCAAATTGCTTGTCCAAATTATCATCGCTGCCACCGCCTTGCTTTTCCATTTTTGGTACAATCATGAAAGCGGAATTCTTTACTTTCCTTTTTTCAAACACGCCCACCTTGATCTCGGTTGGCTCTACCTTCCTTTTGCCCTACTGGTAATAGTCGGCACGAGTAATGCCGTGAATCTTACCGATGGCCTTGATGGTCTTGCTATTGGACCAACGATGATTTCTGCCGCCTGTTTTTCCATTCTCGCCTATGTTTCGGGGAACGCCATCATAGCCCAATACCTTAATTTTCCCTATATTCCCGGCAGTGGTGAATTAGTCATCTTTGCTGCGGCAATCGTCGGTGCCGGAATGGGTTTCCTTTGGTATAATACGTATCCTGCCCAAGTCTTCATGGGAGATGTTGGCTCTTTGCCGCTCGGCGCAGCCCTTGGTAGCATTGCCGTATTTGCCAAGCACGAAATTCTCCTTGCCATAATTGGCGGAGTCTTTGTCCTCGAAGCCGTTTCTGTGATAACTCAGGTGGCCTCTTTTAAATTAACGGGAAAACGAGTCTTTAAAATGGCCCCGATTCACCATCATTTCGAACTTAAAGGCTGGCCGGAACCAAAGGTTATTGTTAGATTCTGGATTATTTCGATTGTTTTAGCGTTACTTGGTTTATTAAGTTTAAAGGTGAGATAAATCCATGTCTTGGTTAATTCTTGGAGCTGGTATTTCTGGTTGTGGAGCCGCTGCCCTTCTCCGCAGCAAAAACCAGCAAGTTACCATCTATGATGATCAGCAGCTCTCCCTACCAACAGTAGCGAAACTTCAGCTCCTCGGTGTAACTATCGCCAAAAACACTCGGGATGCGCTGCTTTTTTCCAAAACCCCCCAGGGGCTGGTGCTGAGCCCCGGCATAGCCCAATCTCATCCTCTGGTGGTTGCCGCCCAAGGAAAGCAGATTCCTATAATCAGCGAAATAGATCTTGCCCTGCAGTATTTTCAAGGCAGGCTGCTAGGGGTCACCGGTACAAACGGCAAGTCTACCATTGCGGCTATGGCTTTTCATCTCCTCAAGCGCTCTGCTTGCGACGTGGCTCTTGCCGGCAATATTGGCCTATCTCTCTGCGACTATTTAGCTGATCATCCCTCTCCAGCCTTTCTGGTGCTGGAACTCTCCTCATACCAGCTTGAACTGTCCAAGGGGATCAAAGCTGATGTGGGAATTATCGTCAACCTCAGCCCTGACCATCTGGAGCGCCACGGGGATGAATTGAGCTACTATCAAGCAAAATGGCGGCTTTTAAGCGAGCAAAGAGCAGAAAACAGCTCCTTTATAAGCGAGGCCGCTTGGCAGACAAGTCAAGACTGTGGCCTAGCTCCGCCTAATTGCAAGCTCACGGTGGTTAAGCCCGAGGACGAAGCAACTCTCTTTCCCTTCTCCTGCCCCGAAATCGCTAGCCCCCACAATCGCCAAAACGCGACTCTAGCCACCCTTGGAGTGGCTGCCTTGCTGCACCAAGCCCCGCAAACTATTGCTCCCCTGATCCGCGGTTACCAAGGACTAGCCTATCGCTACCAAATAATTTGCCAACAGGGCAGCTACGCAATAATAAATGATAGCAAAGCAACTAACGTCGCCGCCACCGTTGCCGCCTTAGCAAGCAGCCAAGGCCCCCTTATTCTTTTCCTTGGCGGGAAAGGCAAGGGAGAATCTTTTCACCCCCTCTCTGCCTTTAAAGATCGTATTATACGAATAATCGCCTTCGGTTATTCTGCAAACGAAATTTCGGCTGAACTAAGTAAGGATTTCCCCCTGGTGATTTATCCAAGCTTAAAAGAAGCTTTAAGCAAAGAATCCTTGCGGGTTGTGCCGTTAAAGGCAAGTATTTTGTTCTCGCCAGCTTGTGCAAGCTATGATGAATTTGCTAATTTTGAAGAGAGAGGAAAATTCTTTAATTCGTTTTTCTCGTGAGGTAAAGGCTGAAAGATTTTTTCCATCCAAAATTTTATTTTCCCAAGTTGCTGCTCGCTGCCACCTTTCTGCTTACCGCAATGGGCTGTCTTGCCATTTATGCTGCCTCGGCTATTAAAGGGGTGCAATTATACCATAATCCTTTTTTTTTCGTCCAGAAGCAGGCTTTAGTAGCAGCTCTAGGCTTTTCTCTCGCCCTGATTACCCAAATTCTCCCCCTGCGCTGGCTACGTCATTTAACCTTACCCATGCTCATCTTTACCATAGTCCTGCTCGCTTTAATTTTTGTACCTAACCTCTATCAAAAGGTCGGCGGAGCTAGCCGCTGGATCAATTGTGGTTTAATCAATATTCAACCGGCAGAGCTCGCAAAATTAGCTTTCGTTTTTTTCCTTGCCCGTAACCTCAGCCGCGAGGCCTGCCAACGGAAGCAATTTTCTTCGGTGGTATTACCTAACTTCTTTGTCCTTTTTCTTATTGGCGGGCTACTGATGAAACAGCCCGATTTTGGCACCGTCGCACTCCTCGGAATAATTACCTTCTTTATGATCTATATTGCCGGAGCACCCTTGCGTTTTATTCTCTACCCGGTATTGGCATTTGCCCTTGCCGGAATAGCAGCGATTATCCACACTCCTTACCGATATCAACGGCTGGTAAGCTTTTTGGACCCCTGGGCCAATATTCAGCAAGGGGGATTTCAAATTATTCAGAGTTATCTGGGATTCTCTAACGGTGGCCTCTTCGGTGTCGGCTTAGGTGAATCGCGCCAAAAGCTGTTCTTTCTCCCTGAAGCTCATACTGATTTTATCTTCTCGGTAATAGGCGAAGAACTGGGCTTACTCGGGGTGACCTTTATTTGTAGCCTCCTGCTATTTATTCTCTTTTTAGGGTTTTTTATTGCCCTGCAACAAAAAGAGCCATTTTTTCGTTTTTTAAGCTTTGGTTTAACTTTTATCTTAAGTTTGCAAGCGATTCTCAATCTTGCCGTAGTTCTAGGGATGTTACCCACCAAGGGGCTGACCCTGCCTTTTGTAAGCTCAGGAGCTAGTTCCCTTATCATCTCTCTTTTTATGATTGGCGTTCTTGCTCGCCTAGGACAGGAAGTCCGTTATTATAACCCAAAAAACCAAGAATTTAGTAAATCCTGATTTTTTCTCCCCTAAAAGACTAATAACTCAATTACTGGTATGCTGAGATTAGAGCCAATTCAAGAATGATGTTCTTACCCTTTTAGCGGGTAGCAAGACGACAAATGGCATTTTTTGGCAAAAAAAAGCATAAAAACGTCGAATTGCTTATTAAGCAGAGCCCTCGCCTTCGCGGCCGCAGCCGTCAGCATTTGCTTCGTAAACTGAGCGCAGCTCTTTTCCTCTCAACCCTGATAGGTTTCGCAGGCTATTGGGCCATTAAGCTGATTGTCCTCCCCAAAATAGTCGCCCAGAGACAACTGCGCGAACCACTCAACCTGCGAATACTTATCGACTCAGCAAAAAACCAGCTACTCAGTGCCGGCGAAAAAGACCAACTCCGTAATCAGCTTATTCGCTTGCTCAATTCTCAAGAGAATCTCAATCTACAAAGCATCAGTGCTCGCCTCTTACGAAATTCGAGCTACGAAGAGATCCTCCTCCTGCGCCAAAACAATGAGCAGCTCTATGTCAAGGTCTGGAAACGCAATCCCGTTCTGATCACCATGGTCGACACCCTGCGCTATATCACAGCGACTGGGGTAATCTATGGAAATGCTAATGAGGACGAAAACAAGGAAAAACTGCCCCGTTTAAAAGGGCTTTTTACTGACCCCAATCGTCAATACCCCGTCTCTGCAAATAATCAAATAACGGTGACCCCTAGCGAGCAACAAATTCTCAGTGAAGCTGGGGCTTTGGTAGAAATGCTTGCCGGTGAAGACTTGAATACTGATGAAATCGAATTCATCCTCCATCGCGGGTTTTTTTGTCAAATAGCCGCAAATAACACCCTGGTAGCTTTTGGTCGCGCTCCCTTCAGTAAAAAAATTTCCAAACTCCACAAAGTTTTGGCGCATTTAGCCGATAAAGGTGCCCGCGCCCAACGTATCGAGCTCGACTACTTTGGAAAGGCCTTTATTAAGGAAAAACTACCATAAAGGATTGGCTAGCTCCATGAAAACCATCGGGATCTTTGCCCTTGATTTGGGAACTACAAAATTTTGCCTCGCTGGCATCAGAACACAAATGGGGCAAGCAGCAGCCAAGCTCCATTATGTTTGCACTGAAGCCCAAGGAATGCGACGCGGAATGGTGGCTGATCTCCATAAAGCTCAAAACGCTCTGGCCATGCTCATCGATAAAACCGAAGACGATCTAAACTGCGATGTAAGCCATGTAGTGGTAGGAATCGCTGGTTCCCATATAAAAAACAGGATGATTACCACCACTATAAGCCTTGGTAACACTCCGGTAACTACTCACACGCTCCTCGCCCTCCAAGAAGCTGCCCGACAGAAAAATCGTAGTCTTAGCCACGATTTTCTTCACCTTCTCCCCCTCTCCTACCAGGTTGACAATCGCGGTTGGATTGAGAATCCCCTGGGTTTCACCGGACTTTCGTTAACCGCAAATTTCTTAACCATCGAAGCTGATAAAAGCTATCTTGCCGATGTCGTTCGCCTATGCAATCTAACCGGATTAACCGTTCGTCGCCTCTACGCGGAACCTTTTGCCTCAGCAAATGTCATTATTTCGAGCGAAGATAGCACCCTCGGTTTAGTAAGCCTCGATATAGGGGGGGGGACTACCGATGGCATGGTCTATCTTTCGGGCAAACCCAGCAAAACTTTTACGGTCAATATTGGCGGTAATTTGATGACCAACGATCTGAGTATTGGTCTTTCTATTCCCTTTTCTGAAGCCGAAAAAATCAAGCGCAACTTTGATTTTTCCCTCGCTCCTGGCAATGCCCAATTCAGTCTTGGTGGCCTCAATGAAGAAATTCGCCTGGTAAACGCCACAAAAATCTACACTATCCTCAAAGCTCGGATCAGCGAACTCGCTTGGTATATAAACCAAGAAATCAATCCCCTGCGCCAACAGCTTAATGCAGGAATTTTCCTCACTGGTGGAGGTTCGCAAGTTAAGGGTCTTGACTCCATTCTCCATGAAACCCTCAATTTACCTGTGCATCGTCGTAACCCCTCTACAGCTAATTTTGGTATTAAGCTACAAAATCACCAAACTTTCGAATGCAAATATGCCACTGTCCTGGGACTGCTGGCTCTCGAACTTCAATATCAAAAACATCTTGATAGCAAAAAGCATCACTATTTTTTTTCGGGATTGGTCCACCAATTTGTCCATTGGCTAAAAGAATTATCTTAACCTGACTTTGTCGCCACATTGCAAACCCAAAGATGCGGGGTTATAATACTACCAACGAATCTCTTTAATTGAATTATTTCCGCTTATGAGGACCAAACCATGGCTTTCGACTCACCGATTAATTCTCCAGGGGCGAAGATAAAGGTAATTGGAGTTGGTGGTGGAGGCACCAATGCAGTCAATACGATGATTCGTTCAAAAATTGATTGTGTCGACTTTATCTGTGCCAACACCGACGTGCAGTCACTCAAAGCAGCCCTGGCTCCCACTAAAATTCAAATTGGTAAGGATCTCACCAAAGGCTTAGGCGCTGGCTCTAACCCTGACGTGGGCCGCGATGCCGCCTTGGAGAATCGTCATGAGTTAAACGAAGCGCTGGCCGGTACGGAGATGGTATTTATCACCGCAGGTATGGGGGGAGGCACCGGCACTGGTGCGGCAGCTATTGCGGCAAAAATTGCCCGGGAACGAGGCGCCTTAACCGTTGCCGTAGTTACCCGGCCATTTTTATTCGAAGGTAAGCGTCGCCAAAAAAACGCCGACCTTGGCATCGAGCGCTTAAAAGAACAGGTGGATAACCTTTTAGTCATACCGAACGAGCAGCTCTTAAAGCTAGCTACTCCTGAGTTGACTATGCTTGATGCCTTTAAAATGGCTGATTCTATCTTAGTAAATGCCGTGCGCGGAATCAGCGATATTATCAATATTCCGGGAACTATAAACGTTGATTTTGCTGATGTGCGCACCGTAATGGCCGGAATGGGTCAATCCATGATGGGCATCGGAGTGGCTAGTGGCGAAAATCGAGCCGTACGAGCAGCTCAACAGGCTATTTATTCGCCACTCCTAGAGGATATTGATATTGAAGGCGCTTCAGGTATTCTTATCAATATTACAGCGGGATCACAGGTGGCTTTGATGGAGATCAGTCAGGCCTGTTCTATTGTGCAGGAAGCAGCTCATGAAGATGCCAATATTATCTTTGGCACCGTCATCGACGAGAAGCTCAGCGATGAGATTCGGGTAACGGTAATCGCCACTGGTTTCCCTGCTAATGGGGCTGCCAATTACCATGTAAAAGCGAGCAACAGCCAACGCACTGTTAGTGGGGCCTCTTCTCGCGCGAACCAGGCTTCCCCAACGCTGCCCCTCGCTGCACCGATTCTCGCTATACCCACTCCAGCAGCTCCCCCCCCCCACTCCAAGCTGTCCCCCAAGCTCAAGTAGCACCTCAGCTCCAAGTAACTCCACTTGCCCCCCCAGCACCGCTACCCCAAGTAAGCACCGCTACCCTCACCAGCATTGCCCCGATCACCCCCCTAGCGGCACCACAGGCAATCTTTCAGCCTCAGGTAGCAATACCAGTTCCTCTCGCCGCTACTGCGGTTGATCACCCGGGAGAATTAGATCAAAAGCTCGATGAGGCTCTCGCCATGACCCACGAAGTGATCAGCAACAAATTGAATGATGATAATCTAGATGTCCCCGCTTTTATGCGAGAAACTCCCAGCTTGTAGGACTATAAAAAATCAGGGACTAATGAACAATAAACCTCTCTCGTCTCGCGCGCCACATCGTCCCAGCTTCTTCTCCCCGCTAAATAAATTCCCAGCTGTTTCTGAAAGTCCTCCTGGCGCTTAAACCCTCGTAATTTCCTGACTGCTGCAACCCACGGCTCTATACTATCGCTCCGCTCCCCTATACCAACACCCAGGCTCGCGGGGACAAATTCCTCTACTGCTGTTCCCCGCTGATACAGTAAGGGAACACCTGCAGCCAAGCCTTCCGCTGCTGGTAAACAAAATCCCTCGTACCAACTGGGTAGCAGCAACAAGTCAGCTTTTTGATAGATCTGAGCAAGGGCTAACTGAGAAATTTGGCAAAACACTTCAAGCCTTCCTTCGCCGAGCAAATCACCTGCTTCTCTGTGCAAAAACCTCAACCCACGAGCATCGCAAACAACCTGCAGGAGATAATCTCGTCCCAGAGCCCGCAGTAACTCTATTAAGAGAGGAAAGCGCTTATAGTGCTCAAAGCGAGAGACGGCGAGTAACACGGTCCTCTTCGAGTCTCGACTCACCTCCTGCTGACTTACCTTCCCTAGACCATCTAGACCATGAGGAATCAGTCGTAATTTCTCCGCACTCCACGGATAACGTTCCCGCACTTGCTCTCGGCTCCACCGAGAAATCACAATCACTTGCTCCGCAATTTTAAGCACCCGAGGTAGAGCCCAGCGAAACTGCTCAAAATAACTCCTCGATACGGCTGAGGGCTCCAACAAGGGAATGATATCGTGGATCGTCACCACCATTTTATCCTGACGACGATGCTGCCATAAAGGAAGATTGATGTTTGCTAATCCGTGATAAATAAACGGAGCCGTTGAACGTGCCCCCCTAGCTCGCAAAAGGGACAAATAATTACGCTGCCCCTGCAATACTTTGATCCGTGAGTAAAAGATGTTCTGGTCTCGAGAACCAAGAAGCACCGTGCTACCAAGTTTGTCTAGGCCTTGACGCAAACAAGCCCCGTAATGGGCGATTCCACTGCCAGAAACACTAATTCCGCAAGGATCCCAATAACAAATCAACGGCTCAGCTTGACCCGCTTTCACCGTTTTTGGCTAAGTTCGGCCAATTTAAGCCGCGCCTTTGCCCGAGCCAAGGCGCCTAACGCCCGGGATATATCTACCGCGGAATCTTTACTAGCAAGACGCTGTTGAGCACGCCCCTCGGCACGACCAGCTCGTTCATGATCTATCCGGGCCTCAGCCTCGATGGTTTCTGCGATCAACGTTGCTTTGTTGTCCCGAATTTGAAAGAACCCATCAGCAACGAAATAATGGACCGCTTCCTCTCTCTCATGGCCAACGATTTTTACCATCCCTGGCTTTAACTGTACGACGATTGCCGCATGATTAGGCAAGACCCCAAACTCACCGTTAAGGGCTGGTATTTGCACCCCGCGAGCAGTGGTTTGGAGAAGCGTCTGAGCGGGCGAAACCACCATCAGCTCTATAGTTCCATTCATAGCAGCCTATCCTTTAAGTTTCTGCGCTTTTTTCAGCACCTCTTCGATGGTCCCGCAGTAGAGAAAAGCTTGCTCGGGAACATCATCATGCTTGCCCTGAAGAATTTCTTCAAAACCACGGATAGTGTCTTCTACTGAGCAAAACACACCAGAATTTCCGGTAAATTGCTCGGCGACAAAGAACGGCTGACTGAAAAAACGTTCTATTTTGCGAGCCCGAGCCACCGTGGTTTTCTGCTCATCAGATAGTTCATCCATCCCTAAGATGGCAATAATATCTTTGAGCTCACGATAGCTCTGGATCACCGATTGTACCCGCATTGCTACTTCATAATGACGAACACCAACAATATCTGGATTGAGAATCCGCGAACTACTGGCGAGGGGATCAACCGCTGGATAAATTCCCAAAGCCGCAATGGAACGTTCCAAAACAATGGAGGCATCAAGATGCGCAAAAGTAGTCGCCGGTGCCGGATCGGTATAATCATCAGCTGGTACATATACCGCTTGGATTGAGGTAATCGAGCCATCTTTAGTGGAAGTGATGCGTTCCTGCAACTCACCCATTTCCGTGGCCAGGGTCGGTTGATATCCTACAGCTGAGGGAATCCTGCCTAACAGAGCCGAAACTTCTGCACCTGCCTGAGTAAAGCGAAAAATATTATCGATAAACAGCAAGACATCCTGATGTTGTTCATCACGAAAGTATTCCGCTACTGCCAAGGCACTAAGCGCTACCCGTGCCCGCGCTCCCGGTGGCTCATTCATCTGACCAAAAATTAACGCTGTTTTATCAATAACTCCAGATTCTTTCATTTCATGATACAGGTCGTTTCCTTCACGAGTACGTTCCCCGACCCCTCCAAACACCGAAAAACCACCGTGATGAGTTGCGACGTTGTGGATCAGCTCTTGGATTAAAACCGTCTTACCGACCCCTGCACCGCCAAACAAACCAATTTTTCCGCCTTTCAAAAACGGTGCCATCAAATCTACTACCTTAATTCCGGTAGCAAGAACCTCTTGACTGGTGTCCAAATTGGTGAATTTTGGTGCATCACGATGAATCGGGTAGCGTTTTTCAAAGGCAATAGGACCGCACTCGTCGATGGGATCACCGGTCACATTCATAATTCGTCCAAGAACACCATTACCTACAGGAACAGAGATTTGCTCACCCGTATCCCGCACTTCATTGCCACGCTGCAAACCGTCGGTACCGTCCATGGCGATTGTCCGCACCATGTTATCGCCAAGATGCAGCGCTACTTCCAGGGTAAGATTCCACGTCTCAGGACTCAACGAAGCGTTGCTGGTCTGCAATGCATGATAAATCGGAGGTATCTTCCCCTGAGGAAAGACCACATCAACCACCGGACCCATTACCTGTACAATTTTACCCGAATGTTCATTCATGACCTGTATCCTTACGATTAAATCCTAAAGCGCTTCAGCGCCGCTCGTTATCTCAATCAATTCTTTGGTAATTGCTGCCTGTCGCGCCTGATTATACTCGAGAGTAAGATTGCTAATTACATCATCTGCGTTATTTGTGGCGTTATCCATTGCGGTCATCCGCGCCGCATGTTCCGAGGCTGCTCCTGCCAAGAAACTATGATAAATCTCTGCTGCTAACGCCTTTTTTAGCAAAGCCGGCAATAATTCTTCACGTCGCGGCTCAAGCAATTCATTCCTTCCCCTTGCCTCTTCTGCAGTCTGCTCCTGGTTACTAGGGCTGGTCAGCAAAAAACCCCGAGCAAGCGGCAATAACTTATTTACGGTGGCTTTTTGGATTAAAGCATTTTCGTAGTGCGAGTAAGCTATATATACTGCATCAAACTGTCCTTGGAGAAATTCCTGACAGAGACTATCCGCCAAAATCACCGCCATTTCAAAAGAGAAATTACTCGCCTGTTTATCGACTGATTGCCAAATTTTTGCATCAAGCTTAGCAGCGAAATTCACTGCCTTTTTCCCCCACACTCCAAGAGTACAAGTCTTTCCCTCAGCTTTTACCTGGCGAAAAAAACCAAGGGTTTTCTTAAAGAGGTTGGTATTTAAACTACCGCACAGTCCGCGATCACTTGCTACAAGTAACAAAAGAATCTTTTTTTCATCCGTTTCAGCCATCAGCGGATGAATATTTTCTCCGCCATTAAGAACGCGCCGAGCCATCGCTTTAATCTCCTGCCGATACGGCCGGGAAGCGAGCAAGTAACGCACCGAGCGCGCGTATTTTGCTGAAGACACCAGCTTCATTGCCCGGGTAATTTTCTGGGTGTTTTTCACACTGACAATGCGCTTTTTGGTTTCTTTCAGACTAGCCATTCTGCCGGAACCTCTGTTGATGGTCTTTAATAGATTGTGCTAAATCTTTTTCTACTTCCGGGAGCTTGGCTCCCGCTCTGATTTTAGTAAGAATTTCCCCTTTCTGATTGCGCATAAAGGAACAAAAATCTCCTTCCCAAGGCTTGATTTTTGCTATCTCCCAGGAATCCAAATAGCCACGAGTTGCTGCATAGAGAACCGCAACTTGTAAGGCAACATCGAGGGGCTCATATTGCTTTTGCTTGAGTACTTCGACTAAGACCGCTCCCCGCTTGAGGGTTTTTTGGGTTGCCTCATCGAGATCTGAACCAAATTGAGAGAAAGCTTTTAACTCATTATATTGGGCGAGTTCCAGCCGGACTGATCCCGCTACCGCTTTCATCGCATTAATTTGCGCCGCCCCCCCTACCCGAGAAACCGAAAGTCCGGCATTCATTGCTGGGCGAATACCACTAAAGAACAGATCTGATTCCAGAAAAATCTGCCCATCAGTAATCGAAATCACGTTGGTAGGAATATAGGCGGAAATATCTCCGGCTTGGGTTTCGATAATTGGAAATGCCGTAATTGAGCCGTTTTTAAGCTTGTCACTTAACTTGCAAGCTCGTTCCAATAGACGACTATGGAGATAAAAAACATCTCCAGGAAAGGCTTCGCGTCCTGGAGGACGACGCAATAACAGGGAAAGTTCCCGATAAGCGGCCGCTTGTTTCGTCAAATCGTCATAGACGATACAAACATGCTTACCCGTATCCCGAAAATATTCCGCCATTCGGCAGCCAGAATAAGGGGCTAAGAATTGCATTGGGGCTGGGTCAAGGGCCGAAGCTTCAACAACAATAGTATATTCCAAGGCGCCACTCTGCCGTAAACGATTAACAATCTGGGCAACCGTAGAAGCTTTCTGACCAATTGCAACATAGACGCAGACAACCTCCTTGCCTTTTTGATTGATAATCGTGTCAATGGCTATTGCC
Source organism: Deltaproteobacteria bacterium (assembly GCA_023250635.1). GTDB lineage: Bacteria > Bdellovibrionota_B > Oligoflexia > Oligoflexales > Bog-1112 > JAHFAI01. Next base: position 14,279 of record JAHFAI010000004.1, read on the forward strand.
GTCTTACCGGTTTGTCGGTCACCGATAATTAATTCCCGTTGGCCACGACCAATGGGAGTCATGGCATCAATACATTTCAAACCAGTTTGGAGAGGCTCATGAACAGATTTTCGGGCGATAATTCCCGGTGCTTTCACTTCTACGGCCTGTTTATTTACTCCCTTGAGCTCTCCCAATCCATCAATCGGATTACCCAGGGCATCGACCACTCGCCCCAGCAGACCTTCACCAACGGGGACCGAATTAATTTCCTTAAGGCGTTTTACGGAATCGCCTTCTTGTATCTGAGTGCAGCTACCAAAGATAGCCACCCCCACGTTATCTTCTTCGAGGTTAAGCACAACTCCCTTCACCCCACTAGCAAACTCTACGAGCTCTCCTGCTAGGGCCAGTTCCAAGCCATAAACTCGGGCAATACCATCACCTACGGTTAGTACGCTACCGGTTTCCTGCAGTTCTACTTTCTGATCAAAATGCTTGATCCGCTCACCGATTATTCGGCTAATCTCTTCAACCCGAAGTTTTTCCATCGCCTATCCTCGTTAAGTATGCTGCAAACCGAGAGTAAATGCCTTTATTTTGCTGGTAATACTCTGATCGATCAGGGTGTTGCCAACCCGCACGACAAAGCCGCCTAGCAAGCCAGGATCAACTCGATTTTCTAAAAGCACCTGTTGCTTAAAAACACCTTGTAGTTGCTGCGCCAGCTCCGCAACTTCTCTGTCGTCTAGAGCTACTGCCGAAGTAACAATCCCAGATTGCTGCCCGCGCTCAGCAGCGAGTATAACTTCATAAAAAACCGCTATTTCAGGAAGAATTTCCACCCGTTGTGCTGTAATCAGCAAATCAACAAAAGCCAGTAAGGTTTTCTGACTGCTCTCCGCCTGAGCAATTGCATAGGCAAGAAGCTCGCGTTTTAATACGCTAGGCATCACCGGACTACGAAGAATTCCTGCTGCTTTCTTTATGGTAAACAGCTCGGTAATTGCCGCCAGACCAGAGCTGAATTGCGAGCTTCCTCCCTTGCTTTCACTGCCAACCATTACCAAGGCTTTTGCGTATTTTTTGGCAATTAGCTTTGTACTCATAATAGCGCCTTATTTACTTGACTTATTAATAGACGATTTTACTTAACTCGGCTGCTTGCTGATGATTGAAGGCACGTTGCTCGCCATCGTGCCAATTCTCGGTAATTTCTTGGCGCAAGTTCTTACCTAACAAATTGACAATTTGTTCTTGCAGTTTCTCCCCAGCTCGCCTTACCTCTGCTTGACGAATTCGTTCCGCTTCTCCTTGTATGTACTGGCGAAGTGCTTCTCCCTTACGTTTTATTTCTTCAGCTTCATGGGCTGCTTCGCTCTGCATTCGTTGACGAATCAATGCTAGTTCGTTGTCGAGACTCGCTAAGCGCTTCTCTAAATCAGCAAGCTGAGCAGCGGCTAGATCCTGGGCTTCATGCGCCTTGGCAAGGAGCCCCTCATAGTCACTACAACGCTGCTTGACCATTTTGGCAAGAGGGCCACGGGCAAAATAAATAAGAACACCGATAAAAATCGCAAAATTGACATAGGGAAAGACCACACTCTGCCACCAGGAAAACTGCTCCACGCTGTACCTCGTATCTAATCAGGAGACGGCGCAGCGCTTTCGCGCTTATGCCTTATTAAGGTCTGGTAGAATTCTCTGCCCAGCTGCCTGGCAAATTCAGGTATTTTTTGGCTTTCTTGTTGGAGTTGCAGCGCTATTTCACGACGCATCAGCTCGAGAGCGGCTGTACTCTCCGTTTTAGCAGCCGCAAGAGTTTTGTCTTGTTCGACTTGGGCAAGAGCTTTAAGGCTTTGCCCAGCCTGGGCCGATTGACTAATCACCGCTCTTATCCTGGTCTCAATTTCGTTACTTTGTTGGACACAGTTTGCCAAAGTTGCTTGAGCTTTTTCTTGGCTACCAGAGGTTTGTTCACGCCGTTGCTGTTGCAGCTTAAGGTAGGGAGTTATAAAAAGCGACTTCACCACAATTAAGTTGGCGAGAAAAATGCCAGTTTGCGCACATAACAATTCGAGATCGGGAATTAAATTGAGAGCAGACACGCCTCACCTCTTCCACACCGAGGGCAAAGATAGACTCACGCCTGACCCTACTTATCGTATATATGACATTTTCTCAAGCTTAGAGTTCATTTAGAGCTTGGTGCCGATCAAATCTATGAGTCGTTCCAATTCTGCCAGAGAAAAATAGGAGATCTCTATTTTTCCTTTTTGGGCTGTCCCGCGGAAATTTATTTTGGTTTGCAAATGACTGCGAAGATTTTCTGCAAGATATTCGAGATCAGCATTTACCTGCTTCTCCACAGAGGCTGGCTTGCGGCTTTTTTTGAGACTATTACAGAGGCGTTCAGTCTGCCGGACATTAAGACTTTTGGCAATTATCTGACGCGCCGTTTCGATCAGTTTGGGACTATCAAGGAGAGAAAGTAATGCTCGAGCATGTCCGAAAGTCAATCGTCCTGCACTTATTTCTGCCTGCAGCACCGTGGGCAAAGCCAAGAGACGCACCATATTCGCAATGGTTGAGCGCTCCTTGCCGACCCTATCGGCGCACTCTTGTTGGCTCAAACCATAGATGCGCATTAGGCGTTCAAAGGCCTGAGCTTCATCAATAATATTGAGTTTAGCCCGTTGAATATTTTCAATTAAGGCTAAGCGCAGCTTGCCTTCCTCATCCACCGAACGGAAGATGGCTGGTATCTTTGCTAATCCCGCAAGCTTGCTGGCGCGTAAGCGACGTTCTCCAGCAATCAAAACCCAGCGCCCCGGGTGCTTAGGATCCTCGCTGACCACAATCGGTTGGAGTACTCCATCGCGGGCAATGCTTTGGGCTAATTCCGCCAGGCTTTCATTGTCAAAGCGTTTCCGCGGTTGTTCGGGGTTAGGGACAATTCGCGACAGGGGCAACAGCTGAATCTCATTTTTATCCGTTAGCTCTTGGGAACTGGCTCCTCCCCCAGTCAGTGGCTGCGCTTCACTGCTTCCTTCCCCAAGCGGCTCACCTCCGAGCAGGGCATAGATTCCTCTTCCTTTTTTCTGTTTGAGGCCTTCTTCAGGATTGTTCTCCACCTTCAAAAATCCTCCATTCTTATATCATCAAAAAATAAACTCTTTTGCTCAAGGGCCAGAGACCTTTTGCTGGGGAGAAGCAATTCACTAATCCTGCTCGGGGTTTCTCCTCCATAGCGAGCGATCAACACTTCGGCCAGCTGCAGATAGGCAAGAGCTCCAGCACATTTGGCATCAATAAGTATAGCTGGCTTACCCAGGGCCGGGGATTCGGCCAGTTTCGTATTGCGGGGGATGTACACGGGGAGAACTTCCCTGGCAAAGCGTTTGAGAATTTTGTTTTTGACGGTTTTATTAATTTTGTTGCGAACATCAAACATGGTTAAGAGAATACCTTCAATTTGCAAACTCTCATTAAACCTCTTTTTAATAAGAGTAAGGGTCTGCATTAATTGAATCAGGCCATCAAGAGCATAAAACTCGCTCTGTACCGGTATCAATAGGCTATCTGCAGCAACCAGGGCATTAAGGGTAAGCACTCCCATAGCTGGGGGGCAATCGATCACTATATAGTCATAATAACCTGCGACTAAGTCCAAGGCCTGCTTAATGCGTTGATGCCGCTCACTTGCCGCAACCAGTTCAATCTCTGCACCCAGGAGATCTTGACTCGAAGGCAAGAGGTCTAAGAAATGAAGATCCGTGCGTAAAATGCAATTTTTAACCAACGCACCATCCATAAGCACGTGGTACACGCTTTCGACCAAGCCATGTTGAAAAAAGCCAAGGCCACTTGAAGCATTGGCTTGAGGGTCCAAATCCACTAAAAGCGTCTTTTTTTCCGCAACAGCAAGACTCGCCGCAAGGTTGATCGCGCTGGTAGTTTTACCCACGCCACCTTTTTGATTAAATATGGAAATTACCCTTGCGTTCAATTTTCTACCTTATTTAGGACTAATCTTCTACCAAGGTGATGAGTTTAGGGCTTACGAGCAAGTAGAAAGTTGCCAGCTCCACTTCGAAGTCAGTTTTTTGGCAAACAAAGGCTCTCTCAAATGAGTTATCTCTGTAAAAATTAGCATGTCATTTTGAGTTGGAATGTTTTTTTTGCTCATTTGATATGATGCTCGAATGTTTTTTTTGACGTTTCAAAATGAGCTCGGCCTGACGGGTATTTACCCAATTTGCTCGCATATAAAAAGCACAAAAACACACATAACCCTAGTCCCCCATTGCTTTGAAGGAAAGTTCCACGTGGAACAATTTTTCTCTCTTTTTGATGAAATTCAGGAAAAAAGTACAAAACGGAGTTTTTTTGAATAAAAATTGTTCCACGTGGAACATTTTCCCACTCGATTCAGCTATATACTTGTTCCACGTGGAACATTTTTCCACTCGATTCAGCTATATATTTGTTCCACGTGGAACATTTTTCGAATCAATTTTCCTATGCTTTTGTTCCACGTGGAACATTTTCAGACTCGATTCAATTCAAAGCGGCCAGAATAATGTTCCACGTGGAACAATTTCCAAGCCAACGCTGCCAGAATAATGTTCCACGTGGAACATTTAGAGCGTCGACTCAATTTAACCCTGTATTTACAGCATATTACAACAAACCACCCATCAATGATTCAAGCTCTACTTTAGCCTATTTCGACCTTGGGAGGTCCTTCGCTGCGCTCAGGATGACGAAAACGTTATGCGCTAACACCCTGGTGCCCCGTCATCCTGAGCGCAGCGAAGGACCTCCCAAACCTGCAAAGAGAAAAGAAAAGAGGAGCCCCCCACTATTCCTGGTGCCCCGTCATCCTGAGCGCAGCGAAGGACCTCCCAAACCTGCAAAGAGAAAAGAAAAGAGGAGCCCCCCACTATTATCAACGGTTCAAGGCTTGGTGCAGTTTTGCCGCTTTCGAGGAGCGAGCAGCGGAGCAGCCGTCTGGCTGTGAGCACGCGCAGCGACGATGAAAGTGGCGAAGATGCAGCAAGACCTGAGCCGTTCATGACGAATTTTCTATCAATTAACGAAGACCTAGGGTAAATAAACTGCCTGTGGTTTAACTTTGGGACGAGGCTAACGATGCACCTTCGTAGACTTTCCAACACAGCTTTAACCTTCTCTGCTTTTCTACCAAGCCTAGCTCTTGCTAATGAAGGTAGCGGCCCGGTGGTCGTCAACTACTACGCTTTATTGCTTTCAAGTCTACATCTCGATTTAAAATATGGAGCGCTGCTCAGCAGCCTTTTAACCCTGCTTATCTGCATTTTAATTGGTCTGGCCTTTCGCCGCTCCCTAAGTAACCCTAGCCCCGAAAATCTTGCTCCCAGTAATAAAATTACTCTCCGATTTTTCGTTGAGATGATCTGCGATTTTGTTTATTCACTGTCTAAAGAACACTGTGGCCATAATTATTTGGGCTTTTTACCGCTTATTTCTGCCCTTTTTATCTTTATTCTCGTCTGCAATTTAACTGGCCTGGTTCCCGGCTTTCCCCCAGCCACCGAAAATTTTAGCGTCAATCTCGCCATGGGTCTAATGGTTTTTTTCACCTATAATATTGCGGGATTTCGCCAACATGGGCTTGCTTATATAAAGCAATTTACCGGTCCATTTTTGCTGTTAGCCCCCTTGTTTTTAGGTATCGAACTTATTAGCCATGCTGTACGCCCCTTGTCTCTAGCCTTTCGTTTGCTCGCTAATATTTTCTGTGATCATTTATTACTCGGTGTTTTCAGCAATTTGGCACCGCTGGTCGTGCCTTCATTATTTCTTTGTTTTGGCTTGTTAGTTGCGGTGATTCAGAGCTTTGTTTTTGCCCTGCTGACCGGAATTTATATTAATATGGCGATCTCTCATGATCACTAATAATTATTTTTTTATTGTAAGGAAAGCGCTATGAAACTGAATCTCTCCCGAACTCTCGTCCTGCTCAGCGGTGTCGCTGCAAGCACACTGGCCCTAGCCACTGAAGCAGATATGGCCGGTCATGCCGCTCACTCAGGCACCAATCTCGGGCCACTTGCTGCTGCTATTGCTATCGGAATGGGAGCTTTCGGTGCTGCCACTGCCCAAGGACGCGCGGCAAGCAGTGCCCTCGAAGGTGTAGCCCGCAATCCCTCATCACGAAACGAAGTGTTTATGCCGCTGATTCTTTCCTTGGTTTTTATGGAACTTCAAGCTCTTCTCTGCTTCGTAATCGCCTTTATGGTTAAAGGTTAGAACGAGAATAAGCATAAAAACAAGCTCCCCCAATCAGCAGTAAACTTACTAAAGCTCCGCTAACATAGTACAGAGCAGGCAGCTTTAACACGTCTATAACCCAGTAGCTTAACCCCACCAAAAAAAACGTTTTTCCCAAAGCCAGCAGCGGTAAGAACAGATAACGCAAGCTACGACTTGTCACCAGCTGCTGGCGAACAAAAACAACGTGCGCGGCTAAAATCAAAAGCAGGCCATTGAGACCAAAGCCAAACAAGCCGCAATAGAAACTATCTTCTCCCGCATTCACTTGCCTTACTTTCCACGCTTATCGCTGCCGGACTGATCATTCAGCCTAAGCAAATATCGTATCATTATATAATAACTGTGTCCGATGGCGATCAAGAGTAAAGGTACTATAATAATATCCCAGGAGAACCCTAAAGGATAATTGAGGCTGAGGTAATCGCGTCCCCAAAAAGCCGCGATAATTAAACCAGCCACCTGCATATTGATTACTACCAACGTGGTCAGGGCTCTAGTCATGGGGTTCATCGCTTCTCTTCCTTTATGGGGCAAGCACGCCTTGGTAGTGGTCACTCGTTGCTTAATATGCCGATATAAAAAGATTAATTCAGATTTATTTAGCCTTGCCGGCTCGCTCGTGCTTATGATAGCTTTCACGGCCCCGACATATACGGCGATCTAGTTTTATCGCGCGAGACTGCTAAAAACCATCTCTTATAAACCCCATGGGCACCGCCCATTTACAAGCCAGGTTGGTATGAAAACGCTCTTTCAATTGGATCAGCAACAAAGCGATCACCCTAACTTGGCTGAATCAGACTCCTTTACGGCTAGTTTAACCGTGAAGACCCCCTCCACCAACAGCGGGAAAATCCTCCACAAAGGCTGGCAGCTTCTGCTTCTCGAATTACAAAGCCAGCTGACTCCCGAGGACTTCTCCCAATGGATCTTGCCCCTACGCAACAAAATTCTTGGCCCGAATCAACTCGCCTTGGTTGTTCCCGACCTTCTTTTCTACCGCCATATTATTAAATACCATCTTCCTCTAATAGAAGCATGTAAACAAAACCTTGGTTTAACCGATCTAGCTATTCAAATCGAATTGGAACAAGGAGAACAGCCCAATGCAGAGGGCGAGGATAGCGGTTCTATATCTCGAGACTCCTTGCTCGCCGCGGCTTCCCTTGCCCCCCCCCTGGAGGAATTATCTCGTCAAGGTTTACAAGCAAATTCCCCTGCTGGCGAAGGTTCTCCCCCTCAGCTAGAGAAAACTGCCAGCGGTCCAGAAACCAGCGAGAATAACCAGGGGTACAATAAAGAGGCAAGCAATTCCATCTATTTCTCAAGTGCCCTGCCTCCGACGACAAAACTCAATCCTAACTATACCTTCGAGACTTTTATTCGCGGGCCGAGCAATCAATTTGCCTTAGCAAGCAGTTTGCATGTCGCCGAAAATCCGGGAAAAAGCTACAATCCACTTTTTCTCTATGGGTCAACCGGCCTTGGTAAAACCCACCTTTTGCACGCGGTGGGCAATCGCATCTTGCAAGCAAATCCTAGTTCGGTGGTTTCATATATCAGCAGCGAACGTTTTATGAATGAGATGGTTTTTTGTATTCGCCACAACAAAATGTGGGATTTCCGACAAAAATACCGCAATTGTGATGTCTTTATGATGGACGACATTCAGTTTATGTCTGGCAACAAGGCGACCACTCAGGAGGAGTTCTTTCACACCTTTAACACCCTCTATGAAGCAAAAAAGCAGATCATCATCACCAGCGATCTGTTTCCACAAGATATTAGCGATATCGAAGAACGCTTGCGTAATCGCTTTCAGTGGGGGCTTATTGCCGATATTCAACCCCCTGATATGGAACACCGCATCGCCATATTAAAAAGCAAAGCCGCAAAACTCAAGGTTGCTCTCGACGATGATATCGCCGAATATATAGCTTTAAATACCAAACGTAATGTACGAGAACTCGAGGGAGCGCTCCACCGAATCGTTGCTTTTGCCGCTCTCCAAGGACGCGCTCTCGACAAAGCAATTGCGGTGGAGACCTTCCACAGCATGCACGGAGAAGCCCCCCAAAAAGTAGAAATAGAAGTCGTTCAAAAAATCGTCGCCGATCATTTCAAAATTCGTCTCTCCGACTTGCGTTCGAAAAAACGCCATCGCGCCCTCACTTTACCGCGGCAAATAGCGATGTATCTAGCTCGGAATACTACCCAAGCGTCGTTCCCTGAAATCGGCAGTAAATTTGGCGGAAAAGATCATTCCACGGTAATGCACGCGGTCAAAAAAATAACTCAAGACAAAGGAACTGATTTAGACCTAAAGGCGCATTTAGAAACTCTCGAGAGATTATTGGAACAATCACAATTCTGATTATATGTTTGTTCTATTCATAATTTGGCAAAAAAATGTAAAAGTCAGGGGGGTAAAAATGCATCGGCGTCACTTGTTTTTTTGCCAAATGCCTGTGGATAACCCTGTGGATAACCTGTGGATAAACCTGTGGATAACTTTTCCGCCCTTTATAAGCAAAAAGTTATCCACAGGTTTATCCACAGGTTATCCACAGGGTTATCCACAGGCTGAAGAGGTGTTTTTTGCAATGATATAGGATGCTTGCAGAGTTATCCACAGTTTGACCCCCTCCCCTACTACTACTATATATAGATATATATATAATTTATAAAATAGTAGGTAGAGGGATGAATCAGGAAAAGGAATCGAATTATGCACGTTCTCGCCAGTAAGGCGGACTTAACAACCGCCACCAATCGTCTCCAAGGCGCTCTCGCCGAAAAAAACCTCGCCCATATCGGTTTACGTACCAAGGGGGGGGAATTACACATAGCAGCAGCGGACCGCAGTTTGGCGGTTTATTGCAGTTTGCCGAGTCAGATCCACGAAGAGGGCAGCGCTTTCGTTCCTGCTAAGTTGTTTTCTGATGTGGTCAAAGAACTCCCCGTAGGACCAGTGAGTCTGCAGGTGAGCGAGAACTGGCTAGTCATCAGTGCTGGAGACAAGCAGCAGTTTGTGATGAAACTTCCCCTAACCAAAGATGCCCAATGGGAAGAACAGCCAGAGCTCACCACCACCAGCATCGCTGCAATTCCTGCACTCCAACTGGCCTACATGATCAGCCAGGTACAGTTTTGCATCGCCTCTGAATCCTCTCGCAATTATGGCTCGGTGTGTTTGTTGCATCGCGTCGATAACAAAACACTACGACTCGTAGGTACCGATGGCTTTCGTCTGTCGTATTGTGATATAAGTTTCTCAATGCCGGAAAATTTCCTAGCCTCAGGGATTTGTTTAACCAAGAGGGCGCTAGGCGAGTTGGCACGGATGTGTCACGAAGGTTTTGAACAGATCGAGCTCAGAATTTCTGAAGACGAAACAAACCTTTGTGCATGTGTTGATGGTTACCGTATCTACCTTCTGCTTTCAGCGGTAAAATACCCAAAATATCAAGGTGTTTTACCAAACAAGCTGCCCGCACAAGTCTCCGCGCCCCGCCAGGTTTTACAAAACGTGGCGCGACGGGTTCTTTTGGCGGCCGGCAAAACCAAGGCGCTGCAGTTGCGTTTTGCAGAGTCGGCTTTAACCATGAGTTCTAAAAGCATGGGGAATGCAGAAGGTCGCGAACGGATACCACTGGCCGATTACGCTGGTGCAGCCTGTGGAATGGCCATAAACGGCAAGTATTTGAGCGACATTTTTTCGGCAACAACCAGCGAAAATTTGTTGATCCAGTTTGCCAACGAAGAAAAACCCATTATGCTTGTTCCCCTTGTGGAACCGAGCAATTGCTGTTCGAAGCACGTACTGGTGCCTATCCGTGAAAGCGAATAAATGCGGGAGTCTATGAAAAACAACGACCAAGCTCAGGGCGAACTGCAAGCCGCCCCTACAAACTCCTCCTCATCCTCCTACACCGCGAGCAACATCAAGGTACTTAAAGGTCTGGAGGCGGTGCGCAAACGGCCAGGTATGTACATTGGCTCGACCTCGCCGGAGGGACTGCACCATCTGGTCTACGAGATCGTCGACAACTCCATCGACGAGGCCATGGGAGGCCACTGTGATCACATCAAGGTCTCGATCCACCTAGATGGCTCCCTCTCGGTCCAAGACAACGGGCGGGGCATCCCAGTCGCTCTCCATGAGACTGAGCAAAAGTCTGCACTCGAAGTAGTTATGACGGTGTTGCATGCCGGCGGTAAATTCGATGATACCGCCTTCGCCTTTTCTGGCGGTTTGCACGGCGTGGGTGCTTCGGTGGTAAACGCCCTGTCGGAGTGGTTATTTGTAGAAGTGCGCAAAGACGGTCAGGTGCACAAGCAGTCCTACGTTCGCGGAGAGCCCGAGGGGCCAGTCAAAGTCATAGGGACCTCGTCACAATCAGGGACTCTGACTCATTTTAAGCCGGACGTAGAGATTTTTCCGGATATTCGTTTTAGCTTTGAGGTTTTGCAAAAACGTTTGCGTGAACTTTCGTTCCTCAACAAAGGGGTACGAATTAATTTACACGATGAGCGCAGTGATCAGCGGGCAGAATTTAAGTTTGACGGGGGTTTGGTTTCTTTTTGTGAATATTTAAATCATAACAAGACCGTTATTCATGAACCGATGATTAAAATTTTCTATGAAAAACTTGGCGAACGTGGGGTTGAGGCGCTGCTCGAATGTGCCCTCCAGTGGACGGATGCTTATCAGGAGAATCTTCACTCCTACGTCAATAACATCAACACCGTGGAAGGAGGAACCCATTTAACCGCCCTTAAATCCTCCTTAACGAGGGTGGTGAACCAGTTTGCTGAAAAAGCAGGATTTACCAAAACCCTCAAGGACATCACCCTAACTGGAGATGATATTCGCGAGGGGCTTACCGGCATCTTGTCGGTACGGATTAAAAACCCCGAGTTCCAGGGACAAACCAAAACCAAACTTGGTAATGCAGAAGTGCGCGCTTGGATGGAAGCGGTAATTAGCGATAAGCTGAGCAGCTATTTCGATGAGAATCCCGACTCAGTCAAAAAAATTATTGGCAAAATGATTGATGCGGCTCGTGCGCGTTTGGCAGCTAAAAAAGCTCGCGAATTAACTCGCCGCAAAGGGGCCTTGGATTTTGCTGGCTTGCCAGGAAAAATGGCCGATTGCCAAGAGCGTGACCCAGCTCAATGCGAGCTTTTTATCGTCGAAGGGGATTCGGCTGGTGGTTCAGCTAAGCAGGGTCGTGATCGTCGTACCCAAGCTGTTTTGCCTTTACGAGGCAAAATTCTTAACGTTGAAAAAGCCCGTTTTGACAAGATGCTTTCTTCTACCGAGATCAAGCTATTAATCAAGGCTATGGGAACCGGTATAGGTAAAGACGAGTTTGATATTAGCAAGATTCGTTACCACAAAATTGTTCTGATGACTGATGCCGATGTGGATGGTGCGCATATTCGTACTCTCATTATGACCTTTTTCTATCGGCAAATGCCTGAGATTATCGAACGGGGTTATCTCTATATTGCTCAGCCACCTCTCTATCGTTATAAGAAGGGCAAGATCGATCGCTACCTCAAAGATGACGGCGCTTTGCTCGAGTTTTTGAGTAATATTGGCTTGAATGCTTATGAGGTCTTCGACCTCAGGGGAACTCGCATTGACGCAGTGACCATCCTTGGCTTGTTTACTAAGCTCAGTCACTTTAATCATCTGCTGGCTTTGGCTGGGCGGAGAAGGGAACAGGCGCTCGTTCGCTATTTCCTCAGCCGCAATGACCTTGATGGGAAAGCTTTAGAATCCGCAGAATTTTGTCAGGAAGTTGTCGCTCAGGTAGCAGAATATATGAAGGGGTTTCAGAGCGTTGAATCAGCGTTTATCGATGGTCAGATTAGCTTTGACCAGGAACATAGCACCCATCGCTTGATCTTTGAAACACGGGTCAACAATATTCCGGCCCATTCGCTCTTCGATAGTACTTTTTTTGCTTCGGGCGAGTATTTGGAACTACGGCGTTTACACCAACAGTTGCACAATCAGGCCCAAGCCCCTTTTACGCTTAAGCGCGCTGAAAAGGTCGATAAAGCATCTGCTGGCGAAGGAGAAGTGCAACTCGAAGCTTCAAAAACCATAGCCAGTCTCGATGAGCTTAAGGAGTTTATTAGTCAGCAAGGGCGTAAAGGGGCTTATATTCAGCGCTATAAGGGCTTGGGAGAAATGACCGCAGAGCAGCTCGAGACTACCACCATGGACCCTGCCAATCGCACCTTTTTAAAGGTGGATGTGGGTGATGCCATCGAAGCAGATCGCTTGTTTACCGCGTTGATGGGCGATGAAGTAGAGCCGCGACGGCAGTTTATCCAGACTTACGCACTGCATGCCACCAATCTCGATATCTAGGTTATGTACGAAGGATCGTCGTTATGACTAATCATGGTGCTATTGTTCCAATCAATATCGAACAAGAATTGAAATCATCCTTCCTCGGTTACTCGATGAGCGTTATCGTTTCGCGGGCTTTACCCGATATTCGTGATGGGCTCAAACCGGTGCATCGGCGAATTTTGTTTGCCATGTATGGCTTAAAGAATTTTCATAGCAAGCCCTATCTCAAATCAGCGCGGATTGTCGGGGATGTCATGGGTAAGTATCACCCCCATGGTGATACGGCTATCTATGATGCCTTAGTGCGTTTGGCCCAAGATTTTTCCATGCGCTATCCCTTGATCGATGGCCAAGGGAACTTTGGCTCGGTGGATGGAGATCGAGCCGCTGCCCAACGTTATACCGAAGCTCGTTTGCAGGAATACAGTGAATACCTGCTGAACGATCTCGATAAGAACACCGTGGATTTTGCTCCTAATTACGATAACAAAGACGAAGAACCGACGGTTCTTCCCGCCCAAATACCCCAGCTGCTGGTTAATGGGTCTTCGGGCATTGCCGTGGGCATGGCAACGAACATCCCCCCCCACAACCTCACCGAGGTTTTGGGAGGTTTGCGAGCTTTGATTCTCAATCCTGAAATAACCATCGATGAATTGATGCAGTTTATTAAGGGGCCCGATTTTCCTACGGCGGGAGAAATCCATGGTGGTGCAGGCATTCGCGAGGCCTTCCACACCGGACGTGGTTCGGTGGTTATGCGGGCTAAGGCGCTGATCGAGGATGTGCCGAAGTCAAACGATCGCCAACGAATTATTATTACGGAAATTCCTTATCAGGTAAACAAAGCACGTTTGATCGAGAAGATTGCGGAGTTGGTGCGCGAGAAGAAAATCGAAGGTATTTCTGATCTTCGCGATGAATCGGCAAAGGGTGAAATGCGCATTGTGGTCGACCTTAAAAAAGGTGAACCCGGGCAAATTATTCTGAACAATCTTTACAAATTGACCGCGATGCAGAGTACCTTCGGGGTAAATATGCTTGCCCTGGTGAAGGGCATGCCCCGGCAGTTAAATTTGAAGGAGATGCTCCAGGAGTTTTACTATCATCGTCGGGAAGTGGTGGTGCGACGGACAGCTCACCAACTAAAAAAATGCGAAGAGCGCAAGCATCTATTGGTTGGCCTCAAAATTGCGGTAGAGAATGCTGATCCGGTGGTGGAGTTGATTCGTCAGGCGGTAGATTCTCAGGCAGCCCAAGAGCAGCTGATGAAGCGCTTTGCTCTTAGCGAGCTCCAAGCCAAGGCTATTCTTGATATGCGCTTGGCGCGTTTGACTGGCCTTGAGCGCGAAAAAATCGTCAACGAGTATGCGGCGCTTGAGGTGGAAATTACCGACCTTAATGGTATTTTGCGCAACCCCGAGCGGGTAACCACGATCGTTCTCGAAGAATTCGCGGTTATCGAAGAAAAATTCGGCGATGAACGTCGCACCCAGATCAGTTATTTGCCTGGTGATGAGCTCACCATGGAGCATTTAATTGCTGATGAAGAGGTGGTGGTAACCCTAACCCATACGGGCTATATCAAACGGACATCGACGACGGAAATAACCGCACAACGTCGTGGTGGTAAGGGGCGGAGCGGTGTCTTGATGAAGGATGATGATTTCGTCCAAAACGTGTTTATTACTAGCAATCATCAAAATTTACTTTGCTTTACCAGCAGTGGGCGGGTTTATAATCTTAAGGTCTACGATATTCCCGAAGCTAATCTGCGCTCCCGGGGCCGGCATTTAGCTAATTTGATTACCCTTACTGAGGGTGAACGGGTCGTCTCCGTTCTGCCAGTAGCGAAATTTACGGCTGGGCAGTTTATCTACTCGGTTACTTCTCAGGGCTATATCAAGAAAACAGACTTGATGGCTTACGCCAATGTGCGGGCAAACGGCATAATTGGTTTGAAGTTAGAAGAGGGCGAGGCGCTGATCACCTGCTTATTGGGTGATGATAACGCCGATGTGCTGATTGCCACGAAACAAGGCAAGGCAATTCGTTTTGCGGGCACGGATGTGCGGGGGATGGGACGAGTTTCTCGCGGAGTTACGGGGATTCGCTTTGGGCAGGAGAAAGATTCGGTTATTGGCATGGAGATTCTCTCGAAGGAAGAAGCGACGACGATTCTTTCGGTCTGTGAGAATGGCTATGGCAAGCGCTCACCCCTTGAGGAGTATCGTCTACAAAGTCGTGGTGGCAAGGGGATTTACACCATCAAGGTCACTGAACGTAATGGGCCGGTGGTGGGCATAGCCCAGGTGAGTGAGACGGATGATTTGATGATTATCACTTCAGCTGGCAAGCTTACCCGTTTTACGATTAAGGAATTAGGCATTATCGGGCGCCATACCCAAGGGGTGCGTTTGATGAATGTTGCTACGGGCGAAAAAGTGATTAGCCTCAGTAAAGTTGCTCATGACCCAGAAGCGGTAATAGCCGAAGCTGAGGGGGGAACTATTTCCGAGGTAGAGTCGTCGGAGGGGGATTCAGACGAGAAGGAGTGATTAGGCTGTCTTGGCTGTCTTGGCTGTCTAGACGAGCATAAACATCACAATGTGTTCAACATGTATAGTCACTTTTGTCTAAGCCCCTGCATAAGCAGTCCCAAGGGAATTCCTGCTTATGCAGGGGCTTATTTTTGTTCTTATCCTCTCCCCCTCGCTTCTACAGGAATGGACTATGAATACAAGCTTTGCCCGCCACACTGCGGTAATTGGCCGGGGTATAATCGGTCTAAGCACTGCCCTTCGTTTGCGTGAACAGGGGCTGCTCATTGTGATCATCGGCCGCCAGCGCTTACCGGGCAGTGCCTCCTGGGCAGCTACTGGGGTCAGCGCTATGCGAGGATTACTGCAGCCAAAAACCGAGATTTTTCGCCAAAAGTTATTAGGTCATCATCTCCTCGCGCGACTTATCCCTGAATTAGAAAACCTGACTAAGCAGACGATCCCCCACGATTTTTCTGGCGCGTATGAGTTTTTCCCTCGGGAAACCTACGGTAAACTACGCAGGAGAGTATACCACCGTCTTCCCACCGGTCTTTTCGCGTTTAAATGTTTAAATTTTGAGCAAACCAAGACTCATCTCGGGCCGTTTTCTCAGGCTTGGGATGAGGGGGACAAAAAAGCAGCTTTTTTTTACCCTAAGGATGGTTGGTTTGATCCCGAAAGTTTAATGGCAGCACTCGAGTTACGACTCGAGCAGTTGGGGGTTGTTTTCATCGCTGAGGCCGCGGATAAAATAAGTCCAGAAAACAGTGACGATTCTCTGCTTATTTCCACTGAAACCAGTATTTTTCGAGTTGCCCGCGTCGTTGTTGCGGCGGGAGCTGGCAGTGAAAATATTTTGAAAAATAGCGATATATTTCGCAACGAAATTTCGTATAGCAGCGGTATAACTATGAGAACGAAATTTCGTGAATCATCAAGCTCTCTGGCGATAAAATCTGGGGCAGACAGTTGGCTCTGCACCAACGGTGAACTGCGTTGCGGCGGGGAGAATATCGCTGCTGCCAAAGACTATTCCCCTGGTGATTTGGCCCTTGCTGAAGAGAAATTAAAAAACAAATTTTCCCGTCTAAGCGCTGAGGTTTTCGGAACTAAATTCACAAACGAAAATCAGTATTTATTCACCGCTTCAGAGATCCGCGCCGGAGTGCGCGTGCGGATGACAGGCGACAAACCTTGGGTGGGTTTTTCTCCTTTTCGGTCTAAGCCAGGAGCTGGGGTATGGATTAATTGTGGCTACTACAAATACGGATTCTACGCGGCATTTCCTGGGGCAGAAAAATTGGCAGCGCTAATCCAGTCATCCAGTCATCCAGTCATCCAGTAGGTGCGAAGAGAGAGGCTTTGTTGCATAAATTATCCAGATTCAAGGAAGCGAGGAGCGAGCAGCGGAGCGGCCGTCTGGCCGTGAGCACGCGCAGCGACAAAGCTGACGCCGAAGATGGATGATTTACGCAACAAAGCCGTTAGAAGAGCCAGAAGGCGCCAAAATTCGCATCCCAGCTCCATTTTGCCTTACTATGATTAAGGGCTTCCGAGAGATCTTGATCTAAAGGAGTGCTAATTTTTGCTCTGTTGAGGGGATCAGAAGCCGTGCTGACCGTATCGCTGCCCATGCTGTAGAAGGGGAGAGCTAAGGTAATTCCTGCAAAAAAGCCAAGGTGACGGAGGGTGCTATGATGGGCGAGTAACTGTGAGAACCTATAGTCAAAGCGAGCCGGAATCCGCAGAGAAAAGATGGTCTGGGTGGATTGCAGAGCAAAGAGTGTTTGAGTTGCGCTTGTCGTGTCGCTTCCCTGAATGCCGCTAATATTGAGCTTGCTAAACTCGGTTTCAAGACCGGCGCCAAGGCTTAGGCATTTTTTAAATCGTAAAAAAACGTAGTCCCCATAAACATTAGCAGCATAGCCCCCGGTTTCTGTGAGCAAGAAGAGATCTAGTTGCGTGTGGTCGTAGTAAGCCTCGTTGGAAATGGGGGTATAGCTTTTATATCCAGCCCCAAAACGAAGCTTGTAGGACTTGAGTTCTAGTTCGGCATTTAAGCTCATCAGCAGGGGGCCGGCTTTCTGGTCGGCGCTGGCTGTAGATCGGGTCTTCCAGAGGCTGCTGATTGATTCTGCTGCTTCGGCACCTTGATAGGTGAGCACATTGTAGTTAGCGCGGGTTTGGCGGGTGAAATAAGGCGACCAGGAGAGGTTGAGGGAGCGAGTATAGATAAGCTTTTTGTTAACCAGGGAGACTTTTTTGGCGGTAAAATCAAGCACCTGACCGTCGTGGAGGAGATTCATTCCTCGCTTTACTTTCACGGTTAATAGGGTTGGGCTCGCTTTAATAATCAGGCCGCAGGTGAGTCTTTTTTGCTTTTTCATAAAGCAGAGCAGCATACCTTTTTCGATATTGATGTGGGTATCGCTCCCCTCACGCATGAGGGTTACAACGCCGGGTTGGTCTTTTACAAGAGAGACAGTAGCGGCAGTGCCCGTGGGTATTTTGCTAGTCAAAAGAGCAAGCAAGCCTAAAAGGAGAGAGCTGGCACAGGGTTTCATCGGTTTAGCACCTTTGCTAGAGGGGGGCATAAGAAGTGAGAGGAGATATAGCTTCCATAATACCAGGTGCTCGCCATAGGGTAAAGAGGCGGAGTTCTAGGAAAGAGCGGAGAGGTGGTAAAATAGCGTCAAATCGAGAAGTTATGCCAACAATTTTAGTAAGATAGATAACACGTCTTGACCTTTTACAGGCTGCTTTTTAGCATGATCTACTATAGTTTATCGTATGCCTACTTGCTGGCGCGGGTTCCCCGTCTGAGACGGCATTTTTTCACCATTTATTGAATTTGAAAATTATGAGTAAAACAAAACAACATACCAAATATATTTTTGTTACCGGTGGGGTAGTTTCCTCATTAGGCAAAGGCATCATTGCTTCCAGTATTGGGGCCTTGCTGGAAAGTAGGGGTTTAAAGATTTCTTTGAGCAAGGCAGACCCTTATATCAATGTTGATCCAGGGACGATGAGTCCCAGTCAACATGGGGAGGTCTTTGTTACCGACGACGGGGCTGAAACCGATTTGGATCTTGGTCATTATGAACGCTTTACCAAGGCAAATTTAAGTCGCAGCAACAGTTTTTCGACGGGGCAGATTTATGATGCGGTTTTAAACAAAGAGCGGCGGGGAGATTATTTAGGCGGAACGGTGATGGTGGTTCCTCATATTACCTCTCAAATTAAAGAAATGATTTTTAAGGCTTCTGAAAACTGCGATGTTTCCATTATTGAAATTGGTGGCACTATTGGCGATATTGAGGGGCAGCCTTTTTTGGAGTCGATTCGTCAAATTCGTTATGAACTCGGGGCCCAAAATGTCCTCTGTATTCATTTAACCCTCGTTCCCTATATTGCTGCAGCTGGTGAACTTAAAACCAAACCTAGCCAGCATTCAGTTAAAGAATTGCGTCTGCTCGGGGTACAGCCTGATATTCTTGTTTGTCGGGTTGATCGACCCTTGCCAGAGGAGCTGAAGCAGAAGATTGCATTGTTTTGTAATGTTAAACGAGAGCAGGTAATCGAGGCTCGCGATGTGGACAGTATTTACAAAATGCCGGTTATTCTTCACGGTCAAGGTCTTGATCAAACTATTGTTGATTGCCTTAATATTTGGACCCGCAAGCCCGATTTAACTCCTTGGTTTTCCATTGTTGAACGAGTGGAGAATCCCCAGGGGGAGTGTCGTATTGCGGTGGTCGGCAAATATACCGAGGTTAAAGATTCCTATAAATCCATAGAGGAATCCATTTTTCATGCAGGGCTTTCTAATCGTCTTAGCATCAAGGTGAACTATCTTGATGCCGCAGAAATAAACGCCCAAAACGCAGCCGCTACTTTGGCTGATTTTGCTGGGATTATTGTGCCGGGAGGATTTGGTGATCGAGGTATAGAGGGTAAAATCGCAGCGATTCGTTATGCACGAGAATCGCGAACCCCCTTTCTTGGTATTTGCTTAGGAATGCAGCTTGCAGCAGTTGAGTTTGCTCGTCATGTGTTGCTCTTGTCTCAGGCCAATAGTTTTGAGTTTGCTCCTAACTCCCCCCATTTGGTTATCAACCTCTTGGCCGAGCAAGTGGGGATCGTCAATAAGGGCGGGACGATGCGTCTCGGCGCTTATCCCTGCCACCTTTCTCCTGACAGCAAAGCTTTTGCCGCTTATGGCAGAAAAACCATCAGCGAACGCCATCGCCATCGTTATGAGTTTAATAATGCCTATCGTCAGAGTTTTGTCGAAAACGGGATGGACTTTAGTGGTCTCTCGCCAGATAATAACTACGTAGAAATTATTGAGCTTGTTGACCATCCCTGGTTTGTGGGTTGTCAGTTTCATCCCGAATTAAAGAGCAAGCCCATGGCTCCTCACCCTCTTTTCAGCGATTTTATTAAACATGTCCGGCGTTCCAGCCAAGCGAATCTTGTTTGAGGTGCTTATGACCCCAGAGACAAGCCTCTCTCGTCAGCTGTCCTCGCTTCCTCAACCAAGTCAGGTGGTGGGCTGGGGGAAGCAGGCGCTATTGGCTGAAGCAGAGGCGTTGACTTTAGCAGCTGGTCGTCTTGGTGCTTCTTTTGCCGCAGCGGTTGAGGTTCTCAGCCGCTGCCGGGGAAGGGTTATCGTTACTGGTCTCGGCAAATCAGGACATATAGGCGGTAAAATAG
Organism: Deltaproteobacteria bacterium; assembly: GCA_023250635.1. GTDB lineage: Bacteria > Bdellovibrionota_B > Oligoflexia > Oligoflexales > Bog-1112 > JAHFAI01. The sequence continues at coordinate 34,211 of JAHFAI010000004.1, forward strand.
CCGCAACCTTGTCTTCTACGGGAGTTCCGGCTCAATTTGTCCATGCTTCCGAGGCGCTGCATGGAGATTTTGGGATGATCGCTCGTGAAGACTGCCTCGTCGCCATTGCCTTTGGTGGCGAGACCCGTGAAGTTCTCTCGGTAGCGGCGTTTGTGCGTAATAATAAGCAAGTGGTTATTGCCATTACTGGTAATATGGAATCTAGCCTGGCACGTTTGAGCGATGTGGTGCTCGATGGTCGGATCAAAAATGAAGCCGATCCACTTAATTTAGCACCGACTTCATCCTCTACGGTGGCCTTAGCCCTAGGAGACGCCCTAGCAGTAGCGCTGATGAATCATCGGCAGTTTTCCCGGGAGGATTTTTATGCCTTGCATCCGGGTGGCAAGCTGGGGCGCAGTTTGGCGCAGGTTAGCCAATGGATGCATCCCCTGGCGAAGCTCTCGCGTATTCGTAGACAGGAGGATTTTCACGCTGTACTGCAGGCGGTCACCACTCCAAACTTTGGTATTTGCCCGGTCTTAAATGAGCAGGATCAGCTCGAGGGAGCAATCACCGATGGAGATTTGCGCCGAGCCCTACTGCAGCACGGGGCTGAGGCCTTGAAGCTTACGGCCGAGAGTTTGATGAACAGGCGTCCCAAAACCATCTCCCCAGAACTTCGCGCTCTAGACGCGATTACAATGATGGAGCAATTTAAGATTACGGCGATTTTTGTGCAGTGCCAGATCTCGATGAAACTTTTGGGACTTCTCCGTCTTCATGATTTGCTTGAAGGCAAAATCGTATGAACTGGCCGCAGGGGGAGTTCAGGGCGGTCCAATGGGTAGACGTATAATAATTAGTTCTTTTTTATTGCTCTTTGGCTTGGCGAGTTGGTTTTTTATTACTCGCCAGGGAGGATCTCATGAAGGGGAGCAGGCTTCGCTTCGTCGTTGGGGAACGCCGCTAACTTTGGCTACATTCACCATAAGAAACTATCGGGGTATTGTAATAGAACAAGAGCTTCGCGGTGGCCGTGGGCAGTTTACGAGTAACAATTGCTTTGCCGTAAATGCGGGGGTGTGGTGGAAAAAAAACAGTCCCCACAAACCAGCTTCGGTGGTTGCCGAGCAGGCCAGCGTTTTTTTGCAAGAGAGTAGTGCCGCTGATTATTTGAGCCATAGCACAATAGAACGTATTATCTTTGTCGGTAAGGTGACCATAACCTTCAATACCCTTACTTTGAGAACGGAAAAAGCGATTTATCTGGCAGCTAAAAATATTTTGTATGGCAGAGAAAAGGTAAGCTTTAGGGAAACGGGAAGCCTGGTTCATGGTAACCAGGGCTTTCATTTCGATCTTGATCAAGAACGGTATCAAATATTTGGAGAAGTAAGGGGAGAGTTACGTCAATGATCCAGAGACTTCTTCGTGTAGCTTTCGGGATACTTTGGCTATGGAGTTTAACTGTGCGGGCAGATTTAGTGAAAAATCTCGAAGAGCTAGATCGCCCAAGTGTTTCTCACCAGCCAGCCGCGGCCAGCCCTTTGCCACGAATGGAATCGCCTCTCCCACTTGCCCCGCCGCGATCTCCTTCGCCTCCTCCCGGACTTTCGTCTAAGAAGGGGCGGCGGGCGAAGGCGGATACTCCGCAACCCGCAGCAAAGGTCGGGCTCCACCAAGAACGGAAGCTGACCTTCTCCAGTGATCTCCTTGTTGGCAGCAGAAAACAAGGTATGGCAGAGTTGCAAGGCAATGTTAAAATCCATCATGGAGAGCTGTATCTGCAGGCAAAAAAAGCGCAGATTTTTTTTGATGCGACAAGCAAAGAATTGAGTCGGGTTGTGGCTAGTGGGGAGGTGGTATTGGAAAAAAAAGCTCTCGAGGGAGGTGCGGCGGAAGCGGTGTATGCCAGTGGTGGCAAAGTGGAGTATGATCGCGGCAAAAATGTTATTTTTCTTTCCCAAAACGCTATGTTGCGTCAGGGGGCAGACGTTGTTCGTGGAGATATGATAAAATACCAGGTGGATACGGGAATTGTGCAAGCTCAGCAGGTACAAGGCAACCTTAACCCCGAAGCCGGGGAAAAATCCTTGGAGGACAAAAAGCCTCTCCCTAAGAAAACTGAAGAGACCGTTCCTGCCAAATTGATTCAGGATGATCGTCGTGACAAATAATCGTAGTGAAATTCGCGCAGTAAATCTCAACAAAACCTACGGCAAACAAACGGTGGTGAAATCGGCGTCATTCTCGGTAAAAGTTGGCGAAGTTGTTGGGCTCCTTGGACCAAATGGTGCGGGTAAAACCACCAGTTTCTATATGGTGGTCGGATTGCTTTTTCCTGATGCAGGTCAGGTGTTCTTAGGTGCAGAAGAGATTACCCGTAGTCCTATGTATATGCGCGGACGCAAAGGGATAAGCTATTTACCGCAGAATAACTCGATTTTTCGTAAATTGACCGTGGAGGAAAACCTCCTCGCCATTATGGAAGTAGTACATACACCGCGTTCTGCTCGTAAGCAGCTACTGCAAGAGTTGCTAGAACAGTTTCATATCGAGCGGATTGCAAAATCTTATGGTGCAACTCTTTCTGGGGGAGAGCGTCGGCGGGTAGAGATAGCTCGCGCTCTTATTGGTAAGCCGAGTTTTCTCCTTCTTGATGAGCCCTTTGCGGGGATTGATCCGGTTACGGTACAAGAAATCCAAGGCATTATTAGCGGCTTGGTGGCAGACGGCCTGGGGGTTTTAATTACCGATCATAATGTACGCGAAACCTTGGCGAGTTGTGATCGCGCTTACGTGCTTGCTGCCGGTGAGATTATTGCCCATGGCAATGCGGCTGCCATCTTGAATAACCCTCTGGTAAAGGAAAAGTATTTGGGCGATAAATTTAGCTTATAAGAAAGGGGAGTCCAGGCGGTGGCCCTTGAACTTAAGCAAAACCTAAAACTATCCCAGCAATTGTTGATCACTCCGCAGTTGCAACAAGCAATCAAGTTGCTGCAGTTGTCTCGTTTTGAACTTGAAGCATATATTGAACAACAACTCGAAGAAAATCCCATTCTTGAAATTCATGAAGGTCCTGGTGAAGTCTTTGACGAGCCCTCCCTCGAGCGCGAATCTTTCGGAGAAGGCGCAGAAGTAAGCAGTGATCAGGTGCTGCATGAGTTGCATGAAAACGCTGAGGCCGTGGCGAGTAGTCGTGATGAAGAAGAGGTTAACTTTAGGGAAGAGGGCTTTACGGCTCTTACGGGGGGATATAGCCAGTCGGAGGAAGGAAACGAGGAGGCTGGCGATCTCGAAAGCTATACGCAATATCAACCAAGTCTCGTTGATTTCTTACTTGATCAGGTTCGCGAAATAGCCTTCAGCCCCGGCGAAGTCGAGCTCGCTTTGATTATAATTGGTAATCTTTCAGCGAGTGGTTTTCTTGATTTGGAAGTGGAGAGCTACTGTGCAGAGCAGCAGCTTGATCTTGAGCTGTTTCTTGGTGTTCTGGATACGATTCAGCGTTTTGATCCCCCCGGCATAGCGGCTCGCGATTTGGGTGAATGCTTGCGTAGGCAATTGCAGCGCAAAAAAATCAAGTCAGCCCTGGTGGAGCTGCTGCTGAGCAGCGAGAATTTGTCAAAGCTGGGACAGGGGAGCCCAGCGGCCTTGGCCCGTGAACTCGAGGTAGAGGTAAGCGACCTAGGACAAGCGCTGGCGATAATTAGGAGCTTAGAACCTCGTCCCGCCCGCCAATTTATTGCTGAGCCTGTGCATACCGTGATTCCCGATGTTAAAGTCGTTAAGCTTTCAGGGCAATGGCGGGTAGTGATTAACGGAGAGGGTTTGCCCAACTTGCGGGTTAGCCATATCTACGATCATATTGCCAAACTGGGGCAGCAGGCGAGTGATAAGGCGTATTGGCAGGATAAATATAAAGGGGCCGAGTGGCTCATTAAGAGTATTCAACAGCGCCAACGGACTATTTTTCGCGTTGCTGAATGCATCGTTGCTAAGCAGAGCGATTTTTTTGAGTTTGGCCCTCAAGGGCTGAAACCAATGATTCTCAAAGATGTTGCCAACGAGATTGGCATGCATGAATCAACGGTCTCGCGAGTCACCACCAACAAATATATGGCAACCGCTCGCGGGACTTTTGAACTCAAATATTTTTTTAATAGCGCCATCTCAGGAACGGATGGGGAAGCGCACGCAAGTGCGGCGGTTAAAAATATAATCAAAGAAATCTTAAACAAAGAAGATGATTCTCATCCTTATTCTGACGAAAAAATCTGTCAATTACTCGCGAGTCGAGGCATAAAAATCGCCCGGCGAACCGTGGTAAAATACCGGGAACAGTTGGGAGTGTTGTCGTCATTGAAACGAAAAAAATTTCGCGAGGCTCTATGAGCAAGGCACCCAAAATCCCTGGCCTTCATCCAAGCAAGGGCAAAAACCTTAAGGTAGTTATGGTAACCGGTCTCTCCGGGGCGGGAATAAAAACTGCGGTTAATATTTTTGAAGACCATAGTGTCTATTGTATTGATAATCTTCCCGTCGAAAGCATGATTTATACGTTGGAGGTCTTGCAGGCAAAAAAAGCTGATTTTGGCTCGTCAATTGTTTTGGGTTTTCATGGGGAACGCAGTGGCGAGGTCAAGTCGTTTTTGGAGCTTTGCACAAGACTAAAAACGCAGCATGAGGTGAGCATTCTTTATATTACGGCCGATATTCCCACCATCGAAGATCGTTATGGCGCTAATCGCCGCAAGCACCCGCTTTTGGTAGCCGGGGATAGCTTAGCTGCGGCGATAACGAAAGAGGCTTATCTGCTCGAGCCAATTTTGCAGCAGGCCGATCACGTGTTTGATACCACCAACACCTCTCCTCAACAGCTCATTCGTATGATCGAGAATAGCTATTTTAGTGTGTTGGGTCCGCGTAAGCTTTTTGTTTCGTTGATTAGTTTTGGTTACAAACATGGTACCGTGCGCCCCTTTGATTTGATGTTTGACGTGCGTTTTTTGAGCAATCCCTATTTTTCTCTCGAGTTGCGCGAGTTAACGGGCCTTGATCAGGCGGTTAAGGATTTTATTGCCGGGGATCAGGCCAGCCAAGAGCTTTTGGCCATGTTACGTCGCTGGTTTTTCTGGGTTTTGCCCAAGTACTATGATGAGGGAAAGCATTATTTGCGGGTGGGGATTGGCTGCACGGGGGGGCAGCACCGGAGTGTGGCAATCGTTGAGGAGTTAACGCGGCAGCTGCAAGAGCTTGGCTTAGAAAATATTGTTTTCAGTAAGAATCATCGTGATCTCGACTTACCAATTGGTTAGGATATTAGCGCGATAAAAAGTTTAATCGGGTGGGTTTTATTCGTGGTAGGAGGTTTTGTGGAAGCCAAGGACTCATTTAGTGCTCGCCATATTGGCAGCAGCGAGACGGAAATTAAGGTGATGTTAGCCGAGCTCGGTTATCCGGACCTTGAGACAATGACCAAACAGGTGGTTCCGGCTGCTATTGCTTATAGGGGGCAGTTGGATTTGCCGGCGCCTCTCGCAGAGCATGAAGCGCAAACCCTCTTGCGCGCCCTTGCTGCAAAAAACCAGCCTGCTTTCAAATCTTGGCTTGGGCAGGGCTATAGCAATTGCCATACACCTCTGGTGATTAAGCGGGGTATCTTAGAAAATCCCGGTTGGTATACCTCCTATACCCCGTATCAACCAGAAATATCTCAGGGTCGTCTCGAGGCCCTGCTTAATTTTCAAACCATGATTGGTGATTTGACTGGTTTAGCAGTGGCCAGTGCTTCGCTCCTCGACGAAGCAACGGCGGCTGGCGAAGCGATGATTCTGAGTTTTCGCCACAGCGTAGATCCCACGGCCAACATTTATTTTATAGACCAAGGTTGCCATCCACAAGTCATCGAAGTGGTGAGCGGGCGGGCGGAAGCCTTGGGTATTCGTCTGGTGGTGGGTGATCCCCTCTCTGGGGCTTTTACCAGCGGAGAGGTGTTTGGCCTGTTGCTGGCCTACCCGGCAAGTTGTGGGACCGTAACGGATTATCGTGAAGTTATCGTCCGCGCTAAGCAGGCTGGTGCTTTAGTTGCGATGGCGGCTGATTTGCTCAGTTTAACGGTGCTTACTCCGCCTGGAGAGCTGGGCGCGGATATAGCCTTGGGGTCGAGCCAACGTTTTGGGGTGCCTCTCGCTTACGGGGGGCCGCATGCGGCGTATTTTGCGGCGCGAGAGGAATTCTCCCGCAAAATGCCGGGAAGAATCGTTGGTGTGTCTCGGGATCGTTCAGGAAAAACCGCCTACCGCCTTGCCTTACAAACCCGCGAGCAACATATCAGGCGTGAAAAAGCCACCAGCAATATATGTACGGCTCAGGCCTTGTTGGCAAATATTGCCGGAATGTTTGCTGTTTATCATGGACCAGAGGGGCTTCTGCGGATTGCCGGAGCCGTGCATCAGCAGGCTCTGACCCTGGCCTCGGCCCTGCTCTCTTTGGGCTATGAGCTCCGCAGCGAAGGGTTTTTTGATACGTTGGCGGTGAAGGTAGGCCAAGATCAGGGTAATGCATTGCAAAATGCTGCTCGGCAGGAAAAAATCAATCTTCGTCGCTTTAGTGCTGAGTGCCTGGTACTCGCCTTTGATGAAACGACTACGGCGGCTGACGTGGAGCAGTTGCTGGCGATTTTTGCAGTGCATCGACCAGCCCAGCAGTCGCGGCGACCAGTGGGTAAACTGGGGCTACCCTCCGCCTTAAAGCGGCAGAGTAAATTTTTGCAGCAAGGGGTCTTTAATCGCTACCATAGCGAAACCGAGATGATGCGCTATTTAAAACGCCTCGAAAATAGGGATTTTTCCTTAACGACAACCATGATTCCCCTGGGTTCTTGCACCATGAAGCTCAATAGCGTTAGTGAGCTTGAGCCAATTAGCTGGCCTGAATTTAATCGTCTTCATCCCTTTGTTCCCTTAGACCAGGCCGCAGGTTATCAGCAGCTCTTTAAAGAACTTGAAGGCATGTTAGCAACTTTGACGGGATTTTCGGCCGTGTCGCTACAGCCCAACTCGGGTGCTCAAGGTGAATATGCTGGTCTGATGGCCATTAGGGCCTACCATCATGGGCGCGGTGAAGCCCACCGTAAGGTCTGCTTAATTCCGGTCTCCGCCCATGGAACGAATCCTGCTAGTGCAGTGATGGCAGGATTTAGAGTGGAAACGGTGCGCTGTGATCGCGATGGTAATATCGATGTGAATGCTCTCCGAGAAAGCCTGGAGAAATTTGCTGGTGAGCTGGCAGCAATTATGATCACCTACCCCTCAACCCATGGGGTGTTTGAAGAGTCCATACGAGAAGTTTGTGCTTTAGTACACGAATACGGAGGGCAGGTTTATTTAGATGGTGCCAATATGAACGCGCAAATTGGTTTGTGTCGACCAGGAGACTACGGTGCGGACGTATGCCATCTCAATCTTCATAAGACCTTTTGCATCCCCCACGGGGGAGGAGGGCCAGGAATTGGCCCGATAGCGGTACAGGAGCATCTTGCTCCCTACTTGCCGGGCCATGGATTTTTGCAGGCTCAGGGAGTGGCAGGTGGTACGTGTAAGGCCGTTGCTGCAGCTCCGTGGGGCAGTGCAGGAATTTTGCCTATTCCCTGGATGTATATGCGGATGATGGGGGCTGAGAGCCTGCGTCAAGCAAGCCAGGTGGCGATTTTACATGCTAATTACATTGCCCATAAATTGGCTCCCCATTATCCAATTCTTTATCGTGGTAAAGAAGGAATGGTGGCCCACGAATGTTTGATTGATTTGCGTCCCCTCAAGGCGAGTTCAGGGGTAGAGGTAGGCGATATAGCCAAACGTTTGATGGACTATGGTTTTCACGCACCAACGGTTTCGTTTCCGGTGGTGGGGACCTTAATGATTGAACCGACGGAGAGTGAGGGAAAAGAGGAAATTGATCGTTTCTGCACGGCAATGATCATGATTCGTGAGGAGATAAAGCAGATTGAAGAGGGAACGAGAGATCGTAGCAATAATCTGCTTAAAAATGCTCCTCATCCTGTGGATCTGGTTTGTGGCGATGAGTGGTCCTTTCCTTATACACGCCAAGAAGCGGCGTTTCCTGGAGAATGGCAGAAAAGCAACAAGATCTGGCCAGCAGTTGGAAGAATCGACGAAGCCTTTGGCGATCGCAATTTTTTTTGTAGTTGTAGTTAGGCCGTGGCGCGAAAGCGCCACGGCCGTGTCCTGAGCCGCATCGGCGAAGGATCTCGCACGGATTAGCACGGTCTGTTTTAAACACTTTCTAAGTTTTCTAGCGAAGAACGTTCCCGCAATTCATTTACGCAACGATTTGTAACCTATGTCCCCGGAATGTACCCCATACCCGCGGAGGCGCAGAGTAGCGGAGACGCTGAAGAGTTATTATAAAATATCTCTCGTCTATCCAGAGCTTTCTTCTTCTGCCCAAGGGTGACGGGGAGAGGAGGTCCTTCGCTGCACTCAGGATGACGAAGGGGAGAGGGCTTCTAAAAATGATTTTGCCATTGCTGCTAAAGAATAAAGCTTTTGAGCGCTTTGTTCCCGTTCTCGTCTCTCCTCGGTTGTTTCTTGCCAGGCTTTGATAAAGTCTTGTTCAAGCAGTTTTGTAGCTTCGGCGCAGGATTTTCCCGCGTAGCAGGAGCCAGCATTGGCGAAAAGCACCTCTTTGGTAGCTCCGGCACCGGAGAGAAAGAGGGGGGTACCACAGAGCAAAAATTCCTCAGCAACTCGGCAGATATACTCAGAACCAAGGCTGGAGATCACTCCAAGGGTAGCGGTACTCATCAACTGAGGGAGATTCCTAAGCCTAAAATCGCTAAGGAGGACCTCTCCACCGATGGTAAGTCCATTTTCTGCGATTAACCTGCGAATCTCCTCGCTGCTGATATTGGCGGGTTCGCCCACCAGATGCAGCACCGGTCTTACAAAAAATCTCCAGGTTCGCAGGCTCTCCGCAAAGAGCTTTAAGAATTCTCCATGACCTTTGACCGGATCAAATCGTCCGACCAAGAGCAACTCCGGGCGACGTGGATGTGCATCATAATATTTAAAAATATCAGAGGACATTCCCAGGGGAAGGCAGCTTACTGGTAGTGAGTGGCTGAGTGCTTGTAGTTGGGCGGTTATTCCTCGATTGGGAGCAATCAGCGCCTGCAGGTGAGCATGGCCCAAGGTGAATAAAAACGGTAGTTGCTTGAATCTCTGGGACAGGGGGATGCCGCGAAAACGAATTATTCTGTAGGGTTGCGAGCCGGGCAAAAATCGGCAGAGAGAAGCCTCTGGTCCACCATAGGCGATAATCAGGGTCGGTTTAATTCGGCGTGCGAGGGCTCTAAAGTGGCAGATATTTGCCAAGGAAAATCCTGACAGACTGCTGGTCTTCAGCTTAAGAATTTGCGCTCGGCTTTCAGCAGGAGAACCGGCCAGGGGGGTAAAGACCTCTTGGTACGAAGAATGCTGCTGCAGCGCTAAGCTCAAGCTCAAAGCATACTCGGTAATAGCGCTATTCCAACGGTTGGAAAGAAGGTGCCACACTATTTGCGCCATAAAGCTCTCTCACGATATTTCGTGTATTTGATAAAAATATAACAACTTCCCAAGAAGGCATGGGCAAATCCTGCAAAACCATCGAGAAAGCCTAGGCGAAAGAGATAGCGTTGCCAAAAGCTAAGCAAGGCCCGAAAAACAATAAGAAATCCTAAGGGCGGGGAGTTGTGCTTTGCGGCCAGTGCTGCGGCGGCCAAGCTGGTATAGCGGTTGAATTTGCTCAAGAAATCTTCGAGATCACGGTAACTGTAATGAAATAAATCATAGGGCAAACGCCCTACCCGTCCTGCTATTTCAACTCGTTCGTGAATGGGCAAAATATAGTGTCCAAGACCCCGACGAAAAAACCGCAGGGGGTAGTCACTGCTATGACCAAAGCGCAGACGTTTGCCCATAAACCAGAGTCGTCGGCGCAGACCATAGCCGGCGAATTTTTCCTCATCTTTGTTCGCCGCCAGACGCAGCAGCTCGGCTTGGAGGAGGGGACTGAGCACCTCGTCCGCATCAAGGGCAAGGACCCAGCTGCGGCTGGCGTAGGAAAGAGCGGCATTTTTTTGTTCACTGAAATTGGTGAAGGGGCGGGAGTAAAATTGGGCGCCAAAGCTTCGAGCGATTTCCTCGGTCTTATCACTGCTCATCGAGTCGAGGATAATCAACTCACAGCCGGGCGGAATAGAGCGCAAACAGCGAGGTAGATCTCGTTCTTCGTTGAGGGTAATTATAATAACGCTAATATCGATCATTTATGGTCCATAAAAAACTGGTTGGGAGACCTCGCCGCTTACCATAGCAATAGGAAAGAAGCGAAGCAACCGTACTCTCATTGATAAGGTCTCGTTGCCACGAATGAATCCCTTATTATACCTTAGGTAAAGTTTTGCCTTAAACAAAGGAGGGCGGATGGAAACAGGAAAAACGGCATTGTATGGGCAGCACCTTGCCGCTAAGGCGAAGATGATTTCGTTTGCAGGCTGGCACTTGCCTGCATTTTATGGCTCGGTGCTGGAGGAACACCGGGCGGTGCGGGAGCGGGCGGGCATCTTTGATGTAAGCCATATGGGGGAGATTTTTTTCTCGGGCTCACCAGCCCAGGAGTTTTTACAGTATCTAACCATTAACGATGTCTCCCGCCTGAGCCCAGGACAGGGCCACTATTCGGCCTTGTGTAACCAAGAGGGTGGGGTGATCGACGACTTAATCCTCTATCAGCTGGAAGCGGAGCGCTATTTGATGTGCGTTAATGCCTCAAATATAAGCTCTGACTATGCCTGGATCGTGAAGCAGGCCCAGCGGTTCCCCGGGGTGGTGGTGGATAACGCTTCACACCAGTGGAGTCAGTTGGCTATCCAAGGGCCAACGAGTCTGTCGGCGTTATTGAGCATTGTTCCCTCAGATAGGCAGGCGCCAGTACAAGACCTTGAGTATACCCAGATCATGCCGCTTATGATCAAAGACCGCCTCTGTTACTTAGCGCGAACGGGCTATACGGGGGAAAAAGGTTATGAGCTGTACCTGCCCCATGAGCTTGCCTCGTGGGCATGGGAGGAGATCGTGGCAAGTTCTCCTCTCACGGGGATTCGACCCATCGGGCTTGGCGCACGGGATACCCTCCGCCTAGAAGCGGGATATCTATTGTATGGTAATGATTTAAATGAAAGCACAAGCCCCTTAGAAGCAGGAATAGGCTGGGCGACTAAGTTGGCTGCGGGAGCGTTCATTGGTCGTGAAGCCTTGCTGCGGCAAAAAGCTGAGGGGGTGGAGCGGCGGATATTCTGTTTCCGCATGGAGGAGCAGGGTATCCCTCGTCACGATATGGAGGTATATAGAGGCGATGAGGTTCTGGGCACGGTCACCAGTGGCTCGGTACTACCGACGCTGGGTGGGGCTGGGGGTATGGCCCTTCTTAAGGCCGGGACCATCGCGGTGGGAGATAGCATCGCGATCAAAATTCGTCACGAGATGAAACAAGCGAGATTGGTGGCGCGTCCCTTGTATATGGCGCGGGTTAAAGACTAAGGAGGAGGGAAGATGGAATTTCCAGAGCACTATTTGTACAGTAATGATCATGAGTGGTTGAGCAGCGTAAGTGGCGAAGCCCTGGTTGGTGTTAGCCATTATGCCATCGAGCAGTTGGGTGATGTGGTTCACATTGACCTACCCCGGGTGGGCGAGGAATTTACTGAGGGCCAGGTATTTGGTACCATTGAATCAACCAAAACTGTTTCAGACCTGTATATTCCGGCTAGCGGTCGGGTACTAGCGGTCAACTCAGCGGTGGTGGCTAAGCCCGAAAGCCTGCAAGAAGATCCTTACGAGGAGGGCTGGCTGATTAAAATTGCCGTTACTGAAAGGCCAGAAAAAGTGATGAATTGCCGTGATTATGTGAGCTTTATTCAAGACAAATTATGAAGCCTGCTCCCTGGCGAAAGGCGGCAGAGATTATGCGGGAATATCCTCTAGCTCTGCTGGGGGGCGTCGGGGCTGCTTTGTTTCTCGCTAATTACCATGGCCCCCTGTATCTCCAGCTGGTGGCAGAGCCACTTCTTAACTATCCAGGCTCAAGCCTTCGTTTTTTTACTAACGAAATTTTTATGGCCCTGTTCTTTGGCTTGGCTGCCAAGGAAATAAGTGAAGCTTTTTTGCCGGGAGGGAGCCTCAGCCCCTGGCAGCGAGCTATCAACCCCTTGGTGGCCACTCTCGGCGGAGTGGTGGGGCCAGTGGGGGTGTTTTTCCTCGCGAACCACTGGTGGGGAGAGGAACAGCTTAATCGTGGCTGGGGGATACCCACGGCTACGGATATAGCCCTAGCCTGGTTAGGGGCACGAGTACTTTTTACAGCACGACACCCAGCAGTGGATTTTCTCCTGCTTTTGGCTATTGCTGATGATGCTCTAGGAATGATGATCATTGCCCTGTTTTATGGTGATTCCCACCAGCCCCTTGCCTTGCTGCCTTTATGGGGAGTGGTGGTCGCTATGGCTTTTGCCTATATGCTGCGCAAAATGCAGCAGCAATGGTGGCCGGCATACCTGCTGGGTCCTGGGCTGCTGGCTTGGATCTGTTTAGCCGGCGCCAATCTTCACCCGGCCTTAGCTCTGGTGTTTATTGTCCCCTTTATGCCCCATGGTAAACTTGAAGCTTTTGCTCAGCAGCTAAAACCCTGGGTAGATTACGGCTTGTTTTTCTTTGCTTTTGCCAATTCGGGAGTTTCTTTTACCGAAATTTCGGTGGTTACCTGGATTGTTCTCCTTGCACTTTTGCTCGGTAAGCCTCTAGGCATCTGTCTATTTGCCCTGGGAGCAGTAAAAGCTGGGTTTCCTTTGCCACGAGGGATGCAAGCTCGGGATGTGCTGGTGGCCGGAATACTTGCAGGAATGGGGCTGACCGTTGCTCTTTTTGTTTGTACTGCCGCTTACACCGGTCCTCTAGCCTTTGCTCAGGGGCCGGCAAAAATGGGGGCCTTGTTCAGCTGTCTAGGGTTTTTACTCGCTCTGCTGGTTAAGCGTATTCCTTGGTAAGCCAATTCACTAGCTTGCGTATTTCTTCGTCGGTGATATAGGCGCCGTGCAATCTTTGCAACTGACCTGCTCCCGGCTTGTGCCAGAGCATATCACCACGTCCCAGGAGTTTTTCGGCTCCTAGCTGATCCAAAATCGTGCGGCTATCGTAGGATGAGGTCAAGCGGTAGCTAATCCGTGCGGGAAGGTTAGCTTTAATCAAACCGGTGACCACATCAACTGAAGGGCGTTGCGTTGCGAGGATCAAATGAATGCCGCAGGCTCGGGCTTTTTGCACCAAGAGGGTGATGCTTTTGCTCATCGTCCCTGAGGATTGGAGGATTAAATCAGCAAGCTCGTCGATAACGATAACGAGATAGGGCAGGGAAGAGAGCTCGTCGACGGCGCTTGTTTCGCTAAAGCGTCGGCGTTCGCTAGAGCTTTGTTCGCCCCACCAGCGGTTAAAAGCTTCGATGGTGCGAACTTTAGCTTGTTGCAGTAGTCGGTAGCGCTGCTCCATTTCGTCGATGGCCCAAGTGAGAGCCTCCTGGGCCTGGTCAATTTCGGTAATTATAGGGCGCAGTAAGTAAGGGATGCCTTCGTAAAAAGTTAATTCTAGGCGCTTTGGATCGATAAAAATAAGTTTTAGTTCCTCGGGAGTGGTTTTGCTCAGGAGGCTACAGATAAAACTATGGAGCCCCACGGATTTTCCGGAACCGGTCGAACCTGCGAGGAGAAGATGGGGCATCTGTGCCAAGCTTTCAAAAACCGGTTTTCCATAAACATCGACCCCAAGAGCAAGAGGCAGGGGCTCTTTAAATTGACGAAATTCTGGGCTTTGAATCAAATCGGCAAAATGAATGACTGCTGGTGAACGATTCGGGATTTGGATGCCGATGGCGCTTTGCGCATGCAGGGGATGGGCAAAGATCGATTCTACTTGGAGGTGGAGGGCAAGATCTCCGGCGAGTTTAAAAATAGCATTCTGTTTAGTGCCCGGCTTAGGTTTGAAAACATAGGTGGTAACAAAGGGGCCGCGATGCAAGTCGATCACGGTCCCCGGAATTTTAAATTGTGTAAAAAACTCTTCGAGTTGGTGACGGCGCAGCTCTTCTTCGGCCCCCCACCCTAAGCTGCTGGGGTGAGCCACTGGAAAAATCTCGGCAAAGGCTGCTGTATCTATCGCAGCACTTGCTGGTAGGGGGTCGGTGTTTTTCAGGGCTAATGATGGCGCTGCGCTTGTCAGCGGGGGGATCTGGTTTAGGGGGAGCAGCGGAGCTGGCTGAGAAGAGATGACGGGGTGGGTATCATGCATCGCGGCTGCCATTGGGGGAGTGGTGCTGCGACGCCAGATTTTTTGTCCTCTGTGTTTCAATAAGCCGCCAAGGAAGCGGGGGGCAGCAGTCAGTAGATTGTTGCTCCAGGCACTCACTTCTCCAAGTTTAACGCCGAGGTTTCTTCCTAGGGCTTGCAGAGGCAGGAGTAGCTTGGTTTTTAAAATGCTAGTGAGGTAGGTAAGTAGCAAGCTGAGCCAACGCGGCGGAACCACAAAGGCAAGAAGAGTGGTGGTAGAGAGAATAAGAGTCCCCCACCAACCAAACAGTCCTTCTACCGTGGCAACGAGATAGGCACCAGCAAAGCCTTCCGATGCAAATGCTAGATGCTCAATGGTGTATTCGGGCTGGTAACGACGTAGCAGGATTCCACTGAGGCAAAAAGCGGCGATACCCGAAAAAAACACCGCAAGGAGAGCAGCAGGTTTTTTGCGGGGTAAATAGATTATTAGGCTGCCGAGTATCATCGGCAAAAGATAGGCGAGTAGGCCAAAGTAATAGATCCCGTATGCACCGAGGGTTGAACCGACGCTTCCCGCTAGATTAGCAGTTGGTTTGGCTGGTACCAAGGCTGAGAAAAACGAATTGTCGTAGGGGCTAAATGAAATAAGCGCTAGATAATAGTAAATGCTTAGTCCGAGTACTAAAAACGGAATAAGGCGAAATAGGCCACTGGGCGCTATGGTCTTTGCCGGCGACTCATGGGGCATAGGAATGCTTTATTGAAAAGTGAACTATCGTAGTACTAGTATGGTGAAGAGCAAGTAAAAAGGCAATCAAAGCGGCATTGTTGAGCGGTACTTTCTCAACTACTCAAGGCTTGGCTCAGTTTTGCGGCTTTTAAGGAACGAGCAGCGGAGCGGCCGTCTGGCTGTGAGCACGCGCAGTGACGAAGAAAGGCGCAAAACTGAGCCAAGCCTTGAGTAGTTAGTTAGTCGCTGGCGCGAAATAGCATATTTCGTGCCGCGACGTGTCCTGAGGAGCAAAGCGACGAAGGATCTGTCACGTGATATCTGGATGTTATGTGAAAGATCCTTCCTCACTGCGTTCGTCAGGACACGGCGCTGGCGCGAAAGCGCCAGCGCCGTGTTAAAAGAGGGGAGGCTGATCATTAGGAAAGAGCGTCTTAATAGGTAAGGCCAGATGGGAAAAATAATCGGCATATTGTTTAGCAAAATGACCAAAAAAATAGAGTTCTTTAGGATTTACTTGCTGAATAATCGCTGTTAACTCAGGTGCAGAACAGCTCAGCGTCAGCAGGTATTCTCCGCTAAACTCCCTGCCGATCCCTTCTCGCTCTTCGCTAAGGGGAGTTTGATTGACCAGAAAATACGGGCGATCGGAGATTTGGGAAAGCTTACTTTTTAAAGCCAGCTCGCTAGGCAAAATAGTGACTTTTTGTTTGCTTCGTTTCGGCACATACAGTGAATAAGCCCCCAATTTAACTCCGCTAGCTTCGTAAATTTTATTGCTTTTATAAATAGCGCTATGGACGGCAACAGGAAGCAGCATACTGCTGAGCGCATGAGTTAGCTCTTGAGCAAGACCGAGGCTGGGGCAGAAGATTATCGGCCAACGTTTTTGTTGGACCAGGGAGCTCACCTCCTCGAGGAGTTTTTCTTTTTCGCGTTTACGGTTGGGGAGTGGAGCTTGGGGTAGCGGTAAATGCGCTCCCAAAATCAAAAATTTTGCTTTGATCAACTGCATCGCACGGACAGTGGGAATTTTGGCTGGTTGTAGGTGCGGTGCGTAGAGCAAGGGACCTTCAATCGTATTGACAGAAAGGGAAGCTCCCCCCAAGATATGGCCTGATGGCAGTAATTCCAGCCGCAGCCGACCAATAGAAAAAGGTCGGTTGTATTGACAGATCAAGGCATTTGGTTTTTTGTAATAGAGCTCAATGAGCTTCGCGGTCTCTTCGGTGGTGATAATCTGCGGAAAGAGTGCATCTTTGACCTCGAGAGCCGAAGAAAGAAAGGAGAGTTGTCCCTGGTGGTGGGAGTCAAACCAGAGGATGGTATTTTTAAGGTGTAGTCCCCCTTCGCTTGGGATCATTTTGGGATACTCAGTTTTATTGGTGCCCACGGGCATAGGTGCAACCTCTAGCGAAGAAGTATACCGAAACAACACCGAGGTAAACTCACCAGCGATCAGTACAGCTCAGCGCATATTAGTAATTTTAACTGCTCTAAGCAAGTAAATGCTCGAGCTGATTAAGGTTTTCTGCCATAGAGGAGCTAGTTGGTGAATTTTGTAAGCCATAACAAGCAGTTGTTTAATTACTCACGAGCCATGAAGGTGGACAAAAAATGAACAAAATAAAAGTGGTAGTTACCGGGGCAGCAGGACAGATTGGCTATAGTTTGCTATTTCGTTTGGCCTCAGGCGAAGTTTTTGGCAATGATACGCAGGTTGAACTCAGCCTTATGGACCTACCCCAAGCGATGAAAGGGGTTGAGGGTGTGGCGATGGAGTTGGAGGACAGTGGCTTTCCGACCTTGACCCGTATCAATTGCTACGACAATGCCGACACCGCATTCCGCGGAGTTCATTGGGCCTTGTTGGTGGGGTCTACTCCCCGAGGACCAGGAATGGAGCGCAGTGATTTGATCCGGGCTAATGGACCGATTTTTGTCGGTCAGGGCAAGGCACTTAACCAGGCAGATTCAGCCTTACGGGTGGTGGTGGTGGGCAATCCTTGTAACACCAATGCGTTGATTGCCCAGGCTAATTGTCGAGAAATTCCGCCTCACCGATTTTCGGCAATGACTGCTCTTGATGAATTGCGGGCCAAGGCTCAAGTGGCAAAAAAAGCCGGAGTTAATGTGGGAGCAATCACGAATTTAGTAGTTTGGGGCAATCATAGCACCACCATGTATCCGAATTTTGAGGATGCTAAAATTAATGGTGCTTTAGCTAGCTCGGTAATTAGTGAGCGCCGTTGGTTTACTGAGTCCTTGTTACCAGCCGTACAAAATCGTGGTGCAGAAGTAATCGCTGCTCGCGGTAAGTCCTCAGCTGGTTCTGCGGCTTCGGCATGCATTAGCCACATCAAAAACTTCCTAGGCAAAACTCCGCAAGGGGAATGGTTTTCAGCGGCTGTTCCCAGTGATGGTCATCATTATGGGGTGCCAAAGGGCTTGATGTATTCGTTTCCCTTAGTGAGTGGAGGAGATGGAACCTATAAGATAGTTGAGGGACTGGAATTGTCGGCCTATAGTCGCGAAAGAATTACAATAAGCGCAGAAGAATTATTAAAAGAACGGGAAGTGGTGAAGGACCTCTTGCTTTAGGAGCATAACATGCTGAAACGTTTTGGTTTATTTGCTTTGGTGAATATTGGGGTTCTCCTGACCATCAATATTATCATGCAGGTTTTGGGTTTAAACCACACGCTGACCTCTGCCGGAATTAATTATCAAGCGCTGATGGTTTTCTGCCTGCTCTATGGGATGGGGGGAGCCTTTGTTTCTTTGCTACTGTCGAAGAAGATAGCCAAGTGGACCATGGGCCTGCAGCTAGTAGAGCCATCGCGGGCAAGTGGCCCAGAGCGTCAGCTTCTGGATGCGGTATATCGTTTGGCACGTCAGGCGCAGTTGGGGGAGATGCCGGAAGTCGCGATCTATCCCAGCCCCGAATTGAATGCCTTTGCTACGGGGCCAAGCCGCAGTAACTCCCTGGTAGCGGTGTCCACAGGCTTACTGGAGCGGATGGATTCTCGAGAGGTAGAGGCGGTTTTAGCCCATGAGGTATCCCATATTGCTAATGGCGATATGGTGACGATGACCTTACTCCAAGGAGTTATTAACGCCTTCGTTATCTTTTTTGCCAAGGTGGTGGCCTGGCTGGCAGCTCAAGCCATGCAGCGCGACGATGACGAGGGCCCGTCGTTTATGCTGATGTTCATGCTCGAGATGGCCTTGCAGGTGGTTTTTGGCTTATTGGGAAGCTTGGTGGTCGCGTGGTTTTCTCGTCAGCGGGAGTTTCGCGCAGATGCGGGAGCAGCCCGTTTGGTGGGCTCAGCAGGGATGATTGCAGCATTGCAGCGCTTGGGATCTTCTGCAGTTGTTGATCCCCCGCAACGAGCAGGGGATGCCGTGGCAGCCTTTAAAATAGCCGGTTCTGGGGGCTTTCTGGCCTTGTTAAGCACCCATCCTCCTTTGAGCGAGCGCATCAATCGTCTGCGGGGCTAGGATTTTTGGAATCTCGCGGTAGAAAAGTCTTTATTTTTTTCGCCAGATTGCTAGTGTGTGGCTTCGTATTGGTGTGCCGAGGAGAGATGGCCGAGCGGTTGAAGGCGGCGGTCTTGAAAACCGTTGTGGGGAAACCTACCGTGGGTTCGAATCCCACTCTCTCCGCCAGCCTTTGTTAAGGCCTAGTCTGGTAGATATCGCTTAATACGAACATGGAGAGATGACTGAGTGGCCGAAAGTACCTCCTTGCTAAGGAGGCGAGTGGGTAACTGCTCCGAGGGTTCGAATCCCTCTCTCTCCGCCATTTTTACTAGACAGAAACGGCAAGTAAATCTAGCCTGCTTCTTTAATCCCATATAATGCTTGTAGACAGAATGTTATGCGCGCAAGAATCCGCCCTTTTGCGCTGCAATAGTAAAATCCCTGGGAACCCTCCTGGGTAAGAAAGCCTTTTTGTACCAGCAACTGTAAACGCGAGGCAACCATCTCCTCGCTGGCATATACCTGCTGCAGCTCTGAAAAATTTAGCTGAGGCGGATGACGACGGACCAATTCACCAAGAAGACGTAAGGAAACCGAGCGATCAATAGCCGTATAGAAATGCAGATAGAGCATTACCAGCAGGAAAAATCCTGGCCCTGCAAGCCATAAATCAGCGCTACTGCCTAGCCAACCATGCCAAATTCCCAGAAATGATAAGATGGTAAAGGTAAGGAGAGCGATAAAGCTAATTAAAAAAACGCCCTTTTTTCCCACCGAAATAAAGCGCCAGATGAGAAAATGCGCCATATAAAACAAGAGGAATTGGCTGACAACAAAGCCAGCTAGTTCTCCCAGGGTGCTATCGAGCATGTTAACCTCCCTTTCCCATATAGAAGAGTTTTTTGTAGTAATTTGCCAATCTTCCAGCCCAAACTCCTCGGGGAGTCTGGGCGCTTAAGGCGGTGGAGTGGCGTTCTAGCAAGCGGAGTTTTTGTAAATCTCGTAAACGTTTTTCCCATAACCAGTCGATGCCACGACCCCCTGCATAGCTGGCAAGTATCTGGGTAAAATTCAAACCAGGAGAGCGGTAAAGAGAGGAGAGTAATTGCAGGGAAAATCCCCGCAAAATCATACTATAGAGCTCCATATAACCAAAAATTAGCAGAAGAGCGCTTAAAAAGCCCCCCCCAAGATGAACAGGGTGGGAGGTGAGGAGAATTTTTACGAGCAGAAAATAAATGCAACTAATATAGAATATGCTTGCTGCCAACAGTGCTAATAGCCCCTTTGATTCTGGTTTTTTAAGGCGAAACCCCCAGCTATGGAGCAATATAAGCAGGGGAAAGCAGCAGATTGCGAGCAAGCTACCAAGAGCAGGCGAACTAATTACAGAGGTATACATGCTTTTTTCCTTTTTTCTACCCAGCGCTGTAGACTTTTAAAAACCTCAGGCGCTTGGTAGCTGTACCGCTGACAGGCTTTTTGAATGGAAATAACCCTATGGGGGCTTGAAGAAGGGCTAGGAATGATTTCGCTCCGTGAGCCGATAATTTCTTTAAGATATTGGCAAATAGTCCTCAGTGTTTCACTGCTAGCTGCGGCTAGATTAACTAGTTCACAACCATCAAAGGGGGCTTTTAACGAAATTAAAAAAGAATAAAATTCCTCGGCGCCAATAAAATGGTTGAAAGGTTGATCAGGGTTGTGAACGTGTATCACCGCTCCCAAACTGAGACGCTGGTACAAGCTGCTAATGAAATTAGTTGTTTTAATCAGTTCTAGAACCGCAGGCAGACGGATAATAAGACTTGGAACTAAGCTTGCGGCAACCAATTGCTCGCCAAGAAATTTGCTGCAAGAATAAGCATCAGAACACGAACTGGGCATAGTTTCATCAAGCACTCTCTCGCAGGAATTTCCATAAAGAGAGATGCTCGAAGCATAAATCAATACTCCTGGTTTGGTGATTTGGCAATAGCTCAGGACTTCCTGGAGATAAGTGAGGTTGCTGGCAATGAGCTCGGTAATCGAAGCGGTCTTTAGCTTAGCTGCTAGATGAATGACCATATCGAGGTGCTCTTCCTGGATATGGCAATTCAAAGGAGCCACATCAACCTGGGCAGCAGAAAAAAGCGTCAAGAGTTGCCCTCCTAACTCTCCTCGTGCCCCGCTAATTCTTATTTTCATAAGGGGGCTCTCTGGGCTTGTGCTAAAAATAGAGATATTTCCGCTATCACTAAGGCTACTTGTTCATCCCTAAGCTCCGGATAGATCGGTAAACTCAGCACCGATTTGCATTGAGCTTCGGACTCGGGAAAATCCCCTATTTTATAGCCGTATTGAGCTGCTGGTTTTTGTAAGTGGATAGGAATGGGATAGTGCACTTTAGTTTCAATGCCTTTGCTCATAAGATATGCCATCAAGGCATCACGATCGGCGAGTCGGATAACAAAATTATGATAAACACTTTCTTGCTCAACATCCTCAGGAGGCAAGCTTACCTTTCCCTGCAATCCCTGGCGGTAAAACTGGGCTATTTCTTGAAAACGTGCCGTCCAGCTTTCGAGGTGACGCAGTTTAACCACTCCCAGTGCTGCTTGCAGACTATCAAGACGGGAATTATAGCCCCAGCGAGCACAGGCATCGCGGTTTTCTAACCCATGATTACGCAACTGGCGAAGGTCGTTAGCAAGGGTTTTATCGTTAGTCGTGATAATTCCTCCATCGCCATAGAGATGGAGATTTTTAAGCGGGTGCAAGCTAAAACAAGCGGCTATACCAAGTCCTCCTACTCGCTTAGTTTTATAACGAGCTCCCACTGCTTGCGCAGCATCTTCCACCACATAAAGGTCATGCTTTGCCGCAATTTCGTTAATAGCATCCATATCAGCCGCACGACCGGTCAAATGCACCGGCATTATTACCTTCGTTTTTTTACTAATCACTTGCTCCAACAAGGCTGGATTAAGATTATAATCCGCACCGACATCCACGAAAACAGGGGTTGCATCTACTGCAGCAATTGCTCCTGCCGAAGCTATAAAAGAGTTTGGGGCGGTGATAACCTCGTGCCCTGGACCAACGCCCAAGGCTTTTAGCACTAGCCACAGTGCATCAGTGGCATTGGCGACCGCGATGGCATGTTTCACCTGGCAGTAATGCGCAAAATTCTCTTCAAACCTATTGACGTGCTCGCCTAAAATATAGGTTCCGGAAGAAAGAACTTCATCGACGGTTGCCAGTAGTTCTGCACGTAGGGCAAGATATTGTGCTGGTAAATTGACAAAAGGGACCTTGATTTCATCTGCCATGATAAAACTCCCGTATCTTATCGGCGACAAACTCCAATTGCCCCTGATCAATAAATTCATGGATCGGCAGAGAGAGCACTTCGCTCACAATTGCTTCGCAGCGGGGAAAATCTCCTGCTCGGTAGTTGAGATAACGGGCTGCAGGTTGCAGATGCATGGGGATAGGATAGTGAACCTTAGCATCAATGCTGACTGACTGTAGGTAGCGTACCAGCTCATCCCGACGTTCGGCGCGGACGATGTATAAATGATACACTTGTTTTTTTTCTGAACAACGAGGTGGGATAGTTATTGCGGGAATATCCCTAAGGAGCTGGTCAAGCAGAGCAGCATTTTTTATCCGTGCAGTAGTAAGATGTTCGAGCTTTTTCATGGCATGGTTAGCCACAATTGCTTGCAAAGTATCTAAGCGCGAATTGAAACCGTAGATGGCGCATTCATTACGATTTATCAACCCGTGATTACGCAGCAGCAGGATCTTCTCATAAAGCTCCTTATTGCTGGTGACCACTACTCCGCCATCTCCCCAAACATTGAGGTTTTTGAGAGGGTGCATGCTAAAACAGGCGGTAGCACCGAAAGAGCCGGCTGGTCGGCCCGCAATCTCTGCGGAAATTGCATGGGCCGCATCAGCAATTATGGGAAGCGAATATTGCTGTCCAATAGCCAGAATTTTTTCCATATCGCACGGAAGTCCTGCCCAGTGCACCGGCATTATGGCTTTAGTACGCGGAGTGATAGCTGCTTCAATGCGCTCGGCATCGATATTATAATCATCGCCAATATCAACGAAGACGGGACGGGCTCCTGCAGTAGCAATCGCGCCAACCGTTGCAAAAAAAGTATAGGGTGTGGTGATTACCTCAGCAGCAGCGGGCAAATCAAGGGCTTTTAGACTGAGAAAGAGGGCATCAGTGCCACTCCCCACCCCCAGGGCATAGGTACTGCCGGTGGCACGAGCAAAGTTCTTCTCGAAGAGATCGACTTCTTCTCCGAGGGTGTAATCTTCGTTGATAATCAGCTGCTCAATCTTAGCAAAAATATCCTGATAATCGGCGAATTGTTGCCGCAAATAACAATGATTAATTTCGTGACGTCCGCTTTGACGGTACTGTTCTGGTAAAAAGTTTTTTTTCATCATTTGTATCCCCATATCAAGCTCTGCACTTTAGAAAGGCCCTTTAAACCATTCACCTGGGACATCGTGGGGAGTTGTTTGCGCTGCGCGTAAACGCTCGGCCCCCGGTACCGGACAATTCAGCATGGCTCCGACGGTTTCGACAATATCCACGGCTGTAATATAAAATCCTTTAGTTAAACCAAAACTGGTAGGTACCGGACAATCGGGAAGTGCAAGTTTGCGGGGGGGGCATTTTAAATCAGCAAAAAGCTCAATTGCGCAGCGTGCGACCAGCTCACTCGCCACGGAGAAGCTGGTTGCGGCTATATCTAAAGCGAGAAGTCGTCCGGTTTTTTTTACCGAGGTAAAGATCAACTCCCAATCGAGGGGTTGAATGCTCCGTAAGTCGATTAGTTCACAATAAATGCCATCTTGCTTTAGTTGCTCCACCGCATGGAGAGCTTCGATAGTCATATAGGAAAGGGCTACGATGGTAAGTGCATCTCCGCTGGTGACCACCCGCCCCTTGCCGAGAGGTATGCGCCAATCACCGTTGACCACCTCACCTTCAAGAGCATGCACCCAACGATGTTCAATAACGATTACCGGATTATCATCAAAGATTGCGCTTAACAGCATTCCTTTTGCATCTGCTGGAAAGGCTGGCATAACCACTTTAAGGCCAGGAATATGGGCAAACCAGGCATGGAGGTTCTGCGAGTGGGTTGGTCCTTGTCCCCAGCCTCTCCCGGTTACGAGACGAATGGTGATCGGCACGCTTTTCTGGCCGCCGAACATAAAATACCATTTAGCGGCGTTATTAACTAACTGATCCATGGCCAGCAGAAAAAAATCTAAGCGTTGATGTACCATTACCGGGCGAAATCCTAGCAACGACGCACCAATCCCAATCCCCGTCATGGCATTTTCTGCCGTGGGCATGTCGAACACTCGCTCGGAACCAAAACGCTCGACTAGCTGCGCTGTGGTCGCAAATATTCGTTTGGGGTCATCAACGCCGAGCCCAAAGAGCAGGACGGATTCATCTTGTGCCATGGCTTCGTGCAGAGCTTCATTAATTGCTTCCGTATATTTAATTATCCTCGTCACCATGGACCTCAGTTAAAACTATTTATAGATGTAAGCGCTACAGATCTCGGGACGAGGAAATGCCGATTCTTCGGCAAAGGTAAAAGCGGCGGAAACTTCCTTCGTAACTAAGCTGTCGATTAATGCAATTTCGGGGGGAGTAATCATGCTGTTTTTTAACAATTGGCGTTCAAAACGAGCAATGGGCTCCAATGCCTGCCAACGCAAAAATTCATCTTCACTACGATAACCAATATGGTTATCGTAGTGGGGGCCACAGTGTTCTAGCCATCGATAGGTGCTAAACTCCAGGAAGCATGGTCCTATCCCTTCTCTGATACTATCGAGGTGATGGGAGATCCCCTCAAAGCAGGCTTTGACATCATTGCCATCATAACTGGCGCTAGTCATACCAATACTTGCAGCAAGCTGGTGAATTTTTCTCGTTTCAGGTTGTCGCACACTCAGGGGAGAATAAACGGAGTAGAGGTTGTTTTCGCAAATAAAAAGGACAGGAAGCCGCTTCAAAGCCGCAAAATTTGCTGCTTCATAGAAGGCACCCTCTTCTACGGCGCCGTCACCTAAAAAAATGCAGCTCACCTTACTCAGTTGCTGGTGTTTGATCGCCAAAGCTAGCCCCACCCCTACTGGGATCGAATTACCGACAATTGCGGTGCTTCCCATAAAACCGATTTCTAAATCAAGCAAATGCATTGAGCCACCAAAACCTCGGGAACAGCCTCCTTCTTTACCATAAATTTCTGCGATCATGCGCGAACTATCACCGCCCTTAGCTAGATAGTGAGCATGTCCTCGATGAGTGCTTATAGCTAAATCATTGAAGGTTAAGGCCGTACCAGCCGCTGCAGCTACGCCTTCTTGTCCGACGGAGAGATGGGTGGGGCAGCGCATTTTTCCTTCGGAATAACGAGTCGCTATTGCTAATTCAATCTGGCGAATTCGTTTCATCTGATGGAGTAATGCTAGATCAATATTCCCCTGCCATTGCTGCACTACGTGTTGTCTCACTACACCCCCTACGGTAGAAACCAGTAATAGTCACCGGTAAAATTAGCTTCTTTAAAAAGTTCTCGCCACTCATCAACGTGCAAGATAGTTTTAGCGGTTAGATTCCATTTGTGCATGCGCAGCCGCTCTTCTTCATTGCGATAGGCATCTACGGTGATAAAGCTCTTGCCGCGACCAACGCGTTCAATTTCTTTAAGAGCAAGAATGCAATCTTGATGATCAAAATTGTGGACCGTAGTAATAGAAATAACAACTGAAAAACTTTTATCGGGATAGGGCAAATCGCGAGCATCAGCAATTTTCAAAAAAGGCCTTACCTCCTCCATAGAATTCTCAATAGCGTAGCGAGAAACATCAATGCCCGCTACCGAAATTCCTGGAATCATTTCTCTAAAGTCATGGAGCATAAAGCCCTTAGCACAACCGACATCAAGGAGCGAAGAGCCGGCTGTCAGAGCAAAATACTCGCGAAAAGTGGGGACTACCGGCTGCCAAAAACGAGGACTGTAGGAAAAACCCCCGTAACCGGTACGACGATCGCCATCAAAAAACTCGCGATCGAAGCGCCGCGCAATCAGCCTATCTTCCGGAGTTTTTGTCTCTCCCCGTCCATCCACATCTCGTTTGGAGCGCGGATAATTGACCATTAAATCAACTTCACATCCCATAGACCGAGTCCCCCCTTGTTAGCACCCCAAAAAATGATAAGCCGTAGCATTACGCCGCAGATTCATACATTTCATATTGTAGTGTTCGGCAGCATCGCTATCAGAAAAATTAGTTGCTAAAGCGCAACGCAATGACTCTACTTCCTTACTGATCGAACTTTTTGGTTTATAACCGAGAATTTTAGCGATTTTTTCGCTGGAAATATGATAGTCCCGTTGATCAAAGGTCTCGGTAACCTTAATACTAACGCTAGTACCGATTTGCTCTTTGATAATGGCTGCAATATCGATTATTTTATGGTTTTCAAAGCCAAAATTGAAGGTCTGGCCATTGATTTTCTCACTGGCGACCTCTAGTAATTCTCCATAAAGATTGATCATATCAGTCATTCCGACATTTGGTCGGCGTTGCTGACCACCATGAACGGTGATAAGATTTTTTCGTACTGCATCTGCAGTTAATTTGTTGACCGTTAGATCAAAACGTTGGCGAGGAGAATAGCCACAAATGGTAGCAGGACGTATATTAACTGTGCAAAATTCCTGGCTATGAGCTGCGAATACCAACCATTCTGCTAGCATTTTGTATTTTGAATAAGAAGTGAGCGGCTCGGGTTCGAGGCTCTCGGAGATTTGCTCTTCTTTTTTTAGGCCAAAAACGCTGCTTGATGAAGCATTAATAAAGCGTTTCACCCCGGCTTCTTTGGCCTTGACGAGCAGTAGGCCGACTGCATCAAAGTTGACCTGGCGGGTTAAAATTTCGTCAATTTCACCAGTGGGGTCATTAGAAATTGCAGCAAGATGAATAACCGCTTGACAACCATGAAGGCTTTTACTCACGGCCTCAGGATCACGAATATCACCTTCTACAAAAGTAAATCTTTGCTTCCATTGCGACCAACGGGCGTCGTTATGTAAGGCTGTATACCCTGAAGTACCGTAAAGACAGAGGTCAAGAACCGCTATTTCATAGCCTTTTTCAAGGAGAAAAGGGACTAATCTGCTGCCTACGTAGCCAAAACCACCACTGACTAAAACTTTAGATTTTGCCATTAAAAATCCTTCTTTATACCAAGAAAGGCTCGGGTAAGCGAGCTAGGGTTGGTAGATAAAATCACGAGGTTTCTTAGCAAGTTCGCTGAGATTGTTTTCCACCCACACAATGGTTTCAGTCAATCCCTGCTCAAGGGTAAGCTGGGGGCGCCAGCCTAATTGGCTGCGAATTTTGCCGGTATCAAGGTAATAAGCACTATCTTTGCTCGGGCGATCCTCGGTTATTTCCACAGCCTGGTCGAAGGATACCCCAAGACGTTGAGCAATAATTGTAACCAATTGGCGAATAGCTAAGTATTCGTCGCTTGCTACATGGTAAACTTCACCAATGCGCCCTTCTTGGGCTACCAATAAAGATGCTCGGGCGGCATCACGGGCGTGTAAAAAAGAGCGTATCGAGTGGCCTCCGCCGTGAAGAGGAATTTTTTGGCCAGTTTTCATCGCCACGATACTGCGAGGTATAATCCGATATAGTTGCTGTCCTGGTCCATAAAAGTTTGCACAACGGGTGAAAGCAGCTGGAAATTGATAACGTTCTACAAATGTTTTTAAACTAAGATCGATAGCGGCATGAGAGACGGCATAGGGAGTACTGGGGTTATAGGCACGTTGTTCGTTGGTAGCAGTGTTGCAACTTCCATAAACCTCGGGGGTAGAAGCTCGCACATATTTTTTTAAAAAAGTAAATTTTCTTAGAGCCTGATGAAGACCGATTTTAGCAACTACGTTGGTTTGAAACCACTGCTGTGGGTCAAGCCAGCTTTCGGCCACCATTCCCTGGCCGGCATAATCAAAGATATAGTGTGGTTGGAAATCACTTAAACAGGTGATAATATGCTCGAGGCCCTTGTTAAGGTCGGCGGCTTGAAAATAATATGAAGCTGGAAAGCTGCCATCGGGTTTGACAAAGGGTAAATACCCTGAACTAGCATGAGGAGAGCGGCTTATTCCTAGTACTTCAAACCCTTGCTGCAAAGCGAGATCTACCAGGTAAGAACCAGCAAAGCTATGGCTTGCAAGTACAGCAATACGCTCCATAAAAAATCTAATCTCTTATAATTATTTGTTTTCATAATATTTTTTTTGCCTTAACTTAGCAATGATAAATAATGAAAAGAGGATTTTTCGGTATTTTTTCTTCTCCCGGCGTGATTTTTTTTGTTAGCAGGAGTTTTTATTAATCTAGACTGTGACTTCCTTATTATCGGCGCTGGTATTGTTGGGCTGAGCATTGCCCGTGAATTAAAGAAAAAAAAAAATCAAGCGAGAATAATTGTCATTGATAAAGAAAGCAAGCCTGCCTTTCACGCTTCCGGGCGTAACAGCGGGGTTCTTCATGCAGGATTTTACTATAGTGCAGAAAGCTTAAAAGCGCAGTTTTGTAAAGCTGGTAATGAGCAATTAACCGCTTATTGTTTACAGCATGGCCTCGCTATAAATCCTTGCGGGAAGCTAGTGCTAGCAAGTGATCGAGGGGAACAGCAAACTCTCGAGGTTCTTTTTGAGCGTGCTCGTCAGCAAGGAATTGCGGTTGCGGAACTAAGTCCCCGCGCAGCCCAAAAAATAGAACCACGGGCTCGGGTTTTTGAACGAGCTCTGTTCTCTCCTACTACCGCTTCGATTAATCCTTTGCAAGTAGCGACCACTATTAGTGAGGAGCTTACTTCTCTTGGTGTTGACTTACGTTATGATTGTGCCTTTCGTGAACGTCTGAACGAGTCGACGGTAGTTACGAGCGGAGGAACTATCAGTAGCTCCTATCTGTTTAATAGTGCAGGTTTGTACGCTGATAGTGTTGCCAAGCACTGGCAGCTAGGCCTAGAATTCAAAATTCTGCCCTTTAAGGGACTCTACCTCTATGCAGATACAAGTATTACCCCACTTAATTGTCATATTTATCCGGTGCCTAATCTTGCGAATCCCTTCCTCGGCGTGCATTTTACCATCACTGCAGAAGGAAAAATGAAGGTTGGACCGACGGCAATTCCAGCCCTATGGCGCGAACAATATCAGGGGTTTAGTAGGTTTAACCTGAGTGAATTTATGGAGATTTTGTGGGAGCACAGCAAGTTGCTGCGGCGGGCTAAATTTGATTTTAGAAAACTTGCTTTTGAGGAGTCAAAAAAATATTTCCCTCGCCTCTTGCTTAAACGCAGCGCTAAATTGCTTACTTGCAACGCCGAGCCTAAGAATTTTTACTGGGGGCCGGCTGGAATTCGGGCGCAACTGATCGATCATAACAAGCGCTCTTTATTAATGGACTTTGAAATTCGTCGGACTCCGACGAGCACCCACATACTTAATGCGGTTTCACCCGCCTTTACCTGCTCTTTTCCTTTTGCGCAACGCCTGGTGCAAGAAATTCTGTAAAAGTACTATGGGGGGGGCAGCTGAATAATCGAAGGATGGGCATAGAGACTATCGGCTGATTTCGCCTGTAGAAGTCCAAAAAAAGCTGCTAAGATAGGTTCATCTTTTTGTAAAATTTCTCCTTGATAACGCAGGCTACTCATCCGTTCACTGCTAATTTTCGTTGTTTTCCACCCTAGACTATAGAGTTCCGGACGAATAAAATTACCAGCAACAAGGATGGCTCCCATGGCGAGCATGAGGGCATTGCTTACGAAAGGGCTGGAAAATTTCCTCATGGTGAATTGGATAAAAGCCCTGCTGATACTGATAGCGCATAGTAACATAGTCACGGGTAATAATATCACCGGAGTGGTGATCCAGGGGTCGATAGAGACGTGAATCGGTGAGACAGTTTTAACCCAGCTGAGTAGGATAATTCCCAGAATCCAAGCCAGTAGAGTAAGTGTTGCCGCAAAGCGGGTGAAACGAGAAAAAAATGCTGGGGTGAGGAGAAGAGGACCGCTGATGCTTAAACAAAAAATATAGGTGGCCACTGTTGGATAGGGCGGAAAGAAAATCAGTGGAGCAAGATTATCATGAATCGCGTTGAATAGACCACC
Organism: Deltaproteobacteria bacterium; assembly: GCA_023250635.1. Classification (GTDB taxonomy): domain Bacteria; phylum Bdellovibrionota_B; class Oligoflexia; order Oligoflexales; family Bog-1112; genus JAHFAI01. The sequence continues at coordinate 64,034 of JAHFAI010000004.1, forward strand.
GCCCCATTCACGGATAAAGGTAACGCTTACTTCATCAAGCAAGCTGGGGCGAAGGGTAATTTTAGGTGAAATTACTGGAGGATACCAGCTAGTTGCGAGGTAAGTCGCCATGACGCTAAAGCCTGCTGGAACCCCTGCAAGGAACTGCAGTTTGAGAAGATTCCAGCTAAAGTATTTTAGCTGCAACCATTGACGGACGATAATAATTAAAATAAGCAAGAGTGCAGGGGGGCCAAGAGAAATTTTGCTGGGAACGCTAGCAGCAATAAAAAAGATGGCCCATAAGGGTCGGTCGAGCAGCATCAAACCTAAAGCAAAGAAGGCAAAGCCAAAAAACGAAGACGAATTAAAGTAAAAATACTCAAATATTCCTGGAGAGTTTTGGTTTGCGCGCAGGAAGCTTTGACCAGAAACACAGATCAAGGCACAGACAATTTTTGCACTTCCGTGAGTGAACTTAGTGGTAGCTAAATTAAGAAGCAGTGCAAACAGATAGATCATGTAAAAAATCAGGGCGAGATGATAGGTTATAACCGTCGGCTGAGAAATTAGGGCTTGTAACTCTGCAGGATAAATATTTCCCGCAAGATGGTAACCAATAAAGTAGTACGGATACCCGAAAGGGCTTAGAATTGCTCCCGGATGATCTTGAATTAAAAACTGGGTAGAAAGTGCTGCGCGGTGAAAAGCATCGAGAAAATAAAATTTGGTTAGCAGGGTGTGCTCGCCTTCGACCTTAAAATGATGCCAGGGATATAAATTATGAAAAAAATATCCTGCAAGGACTAGCAGAACTATTCCGATAATAAGCTCTTGGGGCAATTTTTGGCGCTTCTCGCAAAAATTGCGGAAAATCTGTCTATGGCAGCGGATAATATTGCCTGCTCCGATAGTGATCGCACTGAGACAAAGAGCCCGACACCAATCCGCTCGCAGATAGACCAGTAAGCATCCTAGGCTATTGACCAGTACAAGCCCTAGCAAAGGACTGAGCAGGAGGGGGGCGCGAAAAAATAATCCAATACCATAAAAGCTGATAAAAGCGACAATAATTAAGAGAGAGTTCATCATTATCTGAGTGCTTTCTCCTTGGATTAGCTCGAGTAGGGGGGGCATCAATGGTTCTCTTAGCGAGTGGTTAAATTTACGTCGTATTGTCGGAAAAGTCGTTTGCTAAAGTCAAAAATTTCTATCATCACCGGTGTAGGTTTAAGAGCTTGACCACTGGGATTTAGCGCTTCCACTACCGCAAAGGGAAAACCAGAAGGTAACGCGGAAAAATTTTTATAATTAGTGACTGTTAAACGGTCGCTACCTACTATGATGCCGATATGAGTCTGATTTAAGTCGGGAAGAACAGTCTTGGGGTGGACATTGAGGATAAATTGATATTTGCTCGGTTGAATCTCTCGAGCTTCGACGATACTTAATGCCAAAATTTCACCATTGGGAATTTTTTGGGAGAGGTCAGTGAAACTTCCTACTTTGGCAAAAAATAGTTCTGGGCTTTGAGGAAAGACCTGGCTTAATCCCGGCCAAATTTTGGCAAGTTTCTCCACCTTGGCAAACAAATCAAGCTGAGAAAATGCTGGAGCATTCCACCATTCGGCAAAACGTTTTGCTAACTGCTCAGGGGAATTGGCGATGATCAATCGTGGTAAAGCACTAATTTCTCCTGCAGGAAGGGTGAGCAGGGTGATATCTTGTTCAAGGTAACTGTGTTCCTTAGAAAGTTCTTGCCGTCTCTGTTTGCTGGTGGTTTGTGAAATAGAAAAAAGTAACGGAGAGAATTCTAGGTGTATATTCCCCTTAGGATACTGTAGGGAGAAATCTGCAAAACTAAGAGGCTTTCCTTGGAAAGAATGCAGCATATTCCCGCTAGCCGAGTAAGTAAAAATCCCGCGGGAGAGAAGGCAAGGGGCGAGAGTAGTCGCATATAATTGAGGAGCAAGACTCTCTCTTGCGAGGACGATTAGGGGAGAATAGTCAGTGTTAAGGAGCTGAGAAACTCTTTGATAATGCCAGGCAGCGGCAGTTTTTTCCTGGAAAGTGTAATTTTTTTTCCTTTCAGAAGTAGCGAGAGAGACGAGATTGGTACCCAGCAATCCCAGAAAAAATATTAGCATAACCTCCTGCTGTAGACGCAAAAAACCAATTTTTTTGTTACGTAAATTGAGCAGATGGCGAGTAATGCCAAAAAAAATAATTATTATCCAAAGCATGAAAATAGCGCTGGCTAAGGGAAAAAGATGGAGATTCAGATAGGCTGCAAAGGGGAAGAAAGGAAAGACTAAAATTGCTATAAAGACGGAAAAAAAAACGCTAAGTCCGGTAAGCGATAAGGAAATTTTGCGAACGAGGAGATCAACTGCTCCGAGTACGGAGAAAAAAATCCATGGTAACCATAAGTTAGAAAAATAGCTCTGCTCGTGGAAAAGCAAGCGGGGAAGCAACGCTAACAAATAAGCAATAAGCACGCTCGCAAGTGTATGGAATGAAGAAATTCTAGCATCTTCAGGAAATGAGGCGTTTTTTTTTGTGAGAATATCCCACATATTTGCCATGGCTAAGGCAAAGCTTGCCATCGTAGCTGTCAAGCTCAGTGGAGCTGGCCACAAATTCTGCTGGTTCTGAGGGGTGAAAATGTAAAAACAGTAACAAGAAAAAATGACGAACCCTATGCCAACATCTCGTCTTGAGAAAAAATGGGGAAAAAACCGCGGAAATTTGACTAGTAAGTGGCAAAGGAGCAAAAATTCTAGGCAGCAAGCAAGCGTGATCAGAGAAAAATCGTCCACGAGCACAAATAAACTATAAATATTAAAATAGGCAAGGCTTAATCCAGTAAACAAAGCGGTCAACGAAAAAAAAGGCAGAAGTCGCCAGCCTATTGTCAAAAAAGTTAAGTGCAAGCAAATAAAAGCAAAAATTTTCCACTCATGGAGGTGTCGGCTTAGCCAATAGCCCATCAGCGGAATCTGCTGCACCGAATTAATTAAATTAATAAAATTTTGCTCGGAGCTATCAAGCGGTAAAAAAAAGAAAAAGTCCCAGCGCAAGTACCAAGATAATCCTATGGCCAACAGCGAGAATATGCTGTAGAGACAAACTTGTTTCATAGCTCTTGGTGACCCCTCTGATAATGCTTGATAAGCAGTGGGGGAAATTCCCGTCGGGCACAATGGAGGCTTTCGGGAGTGCCTATATCGCGATGATAGACATCATTAAAGAAGGTAAAAATCTTACCTAGCAAGCGAGGTAAAACCTCACAGCTAAAATCTATATCGGGGCGAGCAAAGCTTTTCAGAAGGGGGAAAATCTCTGGTTCGATCATATAAACTGCGCCATTGGCAAGATTTCCGGGGGGATGCCGTACTTTTTCGAAAAATTTTTGCACGATTCCCTGCTTATCAACTTCTACTATACCACAGCTCTGGGGGCAATCACTCGCAAACGTCATCATGGTAATGGGGCAATGGGGGGGGCGGTGATCATGGGCGGTAACAAACGATGAAAATTCAAAAAGCGAAGCATTGTCGGCATGGACTAGTAGGGTGGTATCATTTTCGAAAAATTGTTGGTGATGGAGGAGTGTTCCTCCGGTGCCAAGGAGTTGAGCTTCAAATGTGGTTTTAATCAGATGGGCAGAGGGGTGGCTTGCTAGATAGGATTCCACCTGTTCAGGTAGATAGTGAAGGTTGACCAGAAATTTTGTAACTCCACCCTGGACGAGCAGATCGAGCCAGTGGCCGAGAAGAGGTTTTCCCGCTATTTCTACCAAGCATTTTGGTATTGAATAAGTAAGTGGACGCAAGCGGCTACCCGTTCCAGCTGCCAAGAGTAAAGCTTTCATCCCCTAACCTTATGGCAAAGAAGTCATTGATTTGAGCTCGCGGTTAAGTTCTTGGGAGGTCAGAGGCAAGTTGCCGATCCTACTTACTTGGCAGGCTGCAGCAAGAGATCCTAGATAGACGCTTTCCCAGAGGGAACAGCCGCTCACTCGCGCAAGAGCGGCAACGACTAAGAGGGAGTCTCCTGCGCCGGCAACATCTTTAGGTGAGCTATTAAAAGCAGGAAGCTTGTCAGTGTTAAGTTCTCCTTTTTGCTGAGATCCGACCTGCACCATCACTCCTTCTTCGCCTAAAGTGATGATAACATTTTTTGCTTCGGACCTATTTAAGAGCTTTTCAGCGAGCACCACCAATCCTGATTCATAGTCTTGAAGGGCAAGGCGTGCCTCCCGTTCGGTGGGAGTTATAAATTCCATGCCTTTAAAGCGCGCAATATCGCCCATTTGCGATGATGATTGGGAATCGGCCACCATGGGAATATTATTGCTACTACAATAAGCCACTAAAGGTTCGATTAGGGCTTGAGGGAGACAGCCGTAACTAAAATCAGCAAAAATGAGGAGATCACAACTCGCTACCGTGGCAAAAATCTCGGGGAGATGCTCATCGATTAACATTTTTGCAATGGAATGGCTTTTGAGTTTGTTAACTCGTAGGAGAGTTTTACCACCGGCGCGAAATCGCTGTTTGACCGTGGTGGGGCGGCTTGCATCGGTAAGAAAATGAGTTTTTACTCCATAGGTTGCCATTTTTTCTTCAACATACTTGGCGGTGGAATCTACTCCCAGAACCGAAATAAAATGTACGTCGGCTTTCATCCCCCGAGCGTGAGCGGCGACTATCGCCGCTCCACCCACATAACGCTCGGTATATACCGGATTTACTACGATGGTGGGGTCTTCCTGAGACATGCCTAGGGGGGTGCAGGAAATATACTCATCCACAATGGTATCGCCAATTACACAGATCTTCAGGGCGCCCATGGAAGCAACTGCTTGTAGCATGGATTCGCGACTAAAGTGATGACGCTGGATAAAATCTACAGGCTTCGTAATAATAGCAGAGTTGATCGCGGCAATATCTCCGCGGAGTAAGTCGATGGAAGAAAACGTACTTTCACCGCTACTAAAGATAAGTTTTCCTCCATAAGTTTGTATGATTTTTTGCTCAGAGTTTATGCTATTTTCATGTTCTTTACCCTTGATGACGAAGTGCGGGCGAAGATTGGCAAGAAGTGGAGTCAACTCAGACTCGATAATAAAAGCATGATGCACATAGGAAAGTGCGGCAATCGACTCTAAGCGTAGTTGTTGTGGTACTAAGACCCCGGGATTTTTATCATGGTATACGCCCACGACCAGAATTTCGGCACAATCGGCTGCAAAACGCAATAAGCGTTGATGCCCAGGGTGAATAATATTGAAATTTCCTGCCACAAAAGCGATTTTTTTACCACTTTGATGCAGTTTAGCAAACATATTAGCAACATGTGTATACCCTGGTAACAGGGTGTCGCTTAGATTTTTTACCACTATTTCTAAGCCTCTTCTTCTTCGCTCAAATAAGCTTTTTTATGGTTTGGCCACAGCTCATTACGAGTTCGACGGCAGATCATCTGCACAAGGCTATGGCAGATGGAAAGAACATTCTTCAACTTGAATGCTTTGCTTGTGCCGTGTTCGCGATCATTATGATTAATTTTTACCTCTAGATAACTTGTGCCATGATCGAGCAACAAGCTTACCAATTCAGCCTGGTAGGCATAACCGCAAGTCATCGGATGCCAACGAATCACCTTTGCGGTTTGGTGAATTACTGGTCCGTTATAATAGATTATTGAGTGCCCAGTAATGGTGTTAACAAGTAGAGAAAAAAGTCGTGAGAGATTACTGCGGACAAAACCACGAACATCATTGGCTTGCATGTAGGGAATAATCATTTCGGCTGAGCCGATTTTTCGGAGTAGCATAGCAATACTTTCCGGAGTTTCTGCATTATCACCATTTACTAACATATAGTGTTGGCCACGGGCATGGTAGGAACCTTCAATATAATTAAAGCCCAGACCGTAATTGTTAGCATTGCGAAAAAGGCGAATGGAGATGGGGGCAGATTTTTTTTGGAATTTCTTAATCAGCGAGCAGCTCTGATCTGTTGAAGCATCATCAAAGACCAGAATTTCATAGGTAAGAGAAAAAGATTTTAGTACTTCCGTAAGTTTAGCAAGAGTCGCGATAATGTTTTTTTCTTCATTATAGCAGGGGACAAAAAAAGAAATATCAATGCTTCCGTTTGGCGGGTTCATGCGCACCCCGTCAAGTGAGTTGGGTTGATCCGTCGCATAAGAATTTTTTTAATACAATGAGTTAGCACCATATGGATATCTTCACAGACTTCCATGTCATTAATGGGAGCATGGACTACAATATGGGCAATGGTAGCTATTTTTCCGCCATTATAACCACAAATAGCCACGGTAGTTGCGCCAAGATCGCGAGCATAGGTGAGTGCATTAACTATATTCGGTGAATTCCCACTGCCGCTAAAACCAATAACGAGCTCACCGGGACTTAGGAAATTGCGTAGTTGCTCCACAAAAATATCTCCATAGGAAATATCGTTGGCGATTGCTAACAGAGCCGGGGAATTATCGTTGAGACACATAGCCCGTACGCGTTTGCTGAGTCCATAAGAAACCCCTTTGAGGAGATCGCCAACAAAATGGCTTGCGGTAGCGCCACTGCCTCCGTTGCCAAAGGCATAGATGGTTTTTCCCTCCCGGTAGGTGACTAAGATGGCTTTGACAAGTTTTTCAATAGAGCTGCTCGTAATGCTCTGCAAGGTTGATTGCACTTGTTCGAAGTAACGCTGAACTTCCTGATCAAGCTGAATATCCATAAAAATCCCACAACTATTGGAGAGAGGGGTCGAGAATTAAGGCTGCTCGAGTTAGTTTTTTTTCTTCTAGATCACTCAAGGCCTCATTGATTTGATCCAGAGTGTAAAATGATAGACGAAGCTTGCTAAGATCAACTCGACTGCGCTGATAGAGCTCAGCAAATAACGCAATATCACGATCGGGATTAAATTCTCCTCCCCAGCTGCCTTCGATTTTTTTGCCACAAATTAAATCAAAGGGATCAAGACTAATTCGTTCATGAGCGGGGGGGTGGCTTGCAAACACACAGCGCCCCCCATTAACGCGTACACTACGAAAGGCGCTGGCAATTACCGCAGCAGAGCCACTGGCTTCGACGGCAAAGTCTACCCCTCGCTGTTGAGTCAGTTGAGTAAGGGTACTGAAAGGGTCTTGTTCGCGGGAATTAATCACGGAGCTTGCTCCCAGCTCAAGGGCAAGCTCAAGCTTATTTGCCTCGGTATCAATAGCAAAAATTTGACGACAACCAATAGCGGTGGCAGCAATAAGCGCGGAAAGACCTACCCCCCCTAGGCCAAAAATAGCAATGGTATTTTGGGGGGTAGCACGCATGGTATTAATGACGATACCCGCGCCAGTTGGAATAGCACAGCCGTAGAGCCAAGCTTGATCTAAGGGAAGATCATCAGGAATTTTTGCTACACGGTTTTCTACAGCGATAGCATATTCGTTAAATGTAGTGACAGCTCCAGCATTGATCGGGCCGCTCTCTGAACTATATAGTGGCCCCTGACAATCGATACCCGCGCCTTTGATCCAAGTAAGTACAACCCGATCGCCCCGACGAACCTTGCTAACCTGGGGGCCTATCGCTACTACAATGCCCGATCCTTCGTGACCAAGTAGGTGGGGTAAATATTTATCTTCACCACGTAATCCTTTTATTTCCATTAACTGGCTGCGACAAATTCCACTATAGGCGAGTTTTACCAACACCTGTCCTGTGCTTAATGGAGGCAATCCTATTTTTCGCACCGCAAGAAGTTGTCCAGGTGCGGTAAGAATGGCAGCTCGCATTGAGGTAGGAACCTCGTAAGATGATACCGCGCAAGGCTCCATATTTTGGATTTCCTAAGAAAAAATTGAAAAAATAGTTGCTCTAACTCTACTAATCATGTCTGACGATGTCTATCGTGAATAAAAAAAACTGACGGCGAAGTAAAATAGCTATACGCACTGGACGAGCTCATAATTTGACTTGGGTGTTTTGGTGTAGTAGCAACCTTACTCGCCTGCTACTCAGGCCAAAAAATTTACAAATACACATGCAGCTGAGCCGCTAGGTCCCAGGAATTTTTGCGGCTCCCATCTTCAAAAACCTGGGTGGTGCGATAAGCATCAGCGCGGAGCTCTAGCCGTTGCACCGGGAAGAACTGTAGGCCGGGAGCGAGACGATAACTATAGATCTTAAGGGCTGTGTCAGGGAGCTGGTATTCAATCGTGGCAAGGGCAAAGAGCCCGCGGCGCAGATGTAGATGACTTTGAGTAAAGAGGTAGGGACTTGTTTGCCTTAGATTGAAATTTTGCTGCTGGCGCTGAGTTTGACCAAGTTCAAGCATAAGACTATGGCCTTCGCCGATGCCGATCCGAGCATGGAGAGCTGCCATTTGCTGAGCGGTGAGGGGCATTGTTCCCCGTAGATAGGAGGCACCAACTCGCATTTTTTCCCCTAAGGAAACTTCAAGCTGGGAACTCACCCCTTTTAGCTGTGCCTCAGGAGGGAGAGAGAGGTTGCCGACAAAGGGGTGGAGGCCAATTTCAACCTGTTTTCCTAGGTAGTGCAGCAGCACTCCGTGGGTCTGATCATATTGAGTATTTTGGCTCTTGAGGCGGCTAAAGGCGATATGATCGGGAACGCGAAGACCAAAGACCTTGTCCATCAGTCCAGCATACAGACCAAACTCTTTATTTATTCTTAAGCCCACATAGTGCTGACGAGTGGTATAGGCTTTGCCACTTGGGCTGAGTAAGCGTTCTTGCTCACCTGCAATCCCCCCTTGAACAACGACGGTAAGTTTATCGTCGTTTAAAAATTTTCCGACCAGGGAGGCGCTTGTATCCATGGGGACTGCCATCCGCTTAGCGCCACTCTCTCCTAAATTACGAGTAAGATTGAGGGTGCGATAGCTCAAGGAGGGGCGCAACCAATCTATGGGGTCGGGAGCAAAGAAGAATCCGGCCTTGTTTCCTATTTCTTCATCAGTGGTGCTACTTGGCCAAAACAAGCGCTCGCTGATAGCTGAAGAAGCCACCACCCGTCCATAATCGGTAAGGGGGCCAGCGCCGAAGGGGTTGTAATGACAACTTAAGCAGGACTGATAGCCAAAGCTGATAAAATTAGGATAAGCAGTAACTTTTGCGGCAAAGAATAAGAGACCAAAAATGGTTAGAAGGCTATTGCCCCTCGTAAGGAACTGTAGCAGTAACCAGCACTTCATCATCAACCCCTATTCCTAGATATTTGATGCCAGAAATCCCAAAATCAGAAAGTTTTAACGTAAAGGAAGCTTGGGCTAAGTTTTTGCCAAGATCCGTGTATGAAAAGCTTAGATCTTTGCTGATACCGCGAATGGTAATTTTAGCGGTTCCCTTGCCTTGTTGAGCAGAAATTTGGGTAGCACTGACGGTGGGAAAGGTTTTTTCTTCGAGTTTTTCTTTGAGGTGAGTAGTGCGCAAGGGGATTTGGCTGTCGAGATCCGCTACGGCGACGGAAATTTCTGTGGCTGAAAAAAATGCGCCTTTTCTACTGCCTTTGCCGCTTACCTTTGCTGCAACTATGGTAAACGAACCCATGGGAGTCATAGAAACGGCAATGGAGATGGGAGGTGGAGAGTCGGAATAAATTGGTGAAGTGATAAAAATAAGAAAAAAAGCAAGAAATCCTGAAAGAATCTTCATAAATCGCTGCTCGCTAAGTTATAAAGAGAAGGGGGAGTGCATTAAGAATAGCACAAAGATCTCTTTCGCAACAACGAGAAGGGGGGAGGTCATTTTTGCTCTCGCCATTTCTCAAGACTCCCCGCCCTTCCACGGTAAGCCGAACTCCAATGCCCCCTTTAAGTGATTATGAGCCTGGCAGTACACTTGTAAGTTAGCGCTTTCGTGGGAACCATTTTTGGCAAACGAGGTAATATCTGGAGAGTGGCGAGTTCTTAGCTTCTAACCAAGCTACAGCACTTTTTATATTTCCTAAAGCTACCACAAGGGCATAATTCATTTCTCCCCGTTTTTTGATCAGCTACAACAGGCACGG
>JAHFAI010000062.1 GCA_023250635.1 Deltaproteobacteria bacterium
CGTTAAAAATCGCAAAAATCCCCCGCCCAGCGCGCGCCACAATATTACTGCGCACCTTGGTACTTTTTCCGGCAAAATAAGCCGAAAGCATCGGTGCCATGGTAAGGGCATCAAACAAGCTGATCAGCATCGCAAAGCAAATGGTAAGTCCAAATTCCTTAAAAAACTGCCCCACCACCCCTTGCAAAAAAGCCACCGGACCAAATACCGCGAGAACCGTAAGGGTGGTCGCGACTACGGCCATCACCACTTCTTCGGTGCCGTGACGCGCAGCTTCTCTAGGCGACATCCCTTCTTCGATATGTCTAAAAATATTTTCCCGCACCACAATCGCATCGTCGATCAAGAGACCAACCGCCAAGCTCAGCGCCAAGAGGGTCATGGTATTGATGGTAAATCCAGCCACTGCCATCAAAATAAAAGCTCCCAGCAGGGAGTTAGGCAGCGCAATGCCGGTGATCAAGGTCGAACGCGCACTGGCCAAGAACAAGAACACCACAATGATGGTGAGCAAAATTCCGAGAAGTATGGACTCACCCACGTCGATTAAATTATTTTTGATCGGCTGGGCTCCATCTTGCACCACTTCGAGGGCAAAACCCTGGTGAAAGGCTTGATAATCCTTATTGATGATTGCTATTTTCTTTTTGACCTCTTCGGCTACGGCGACGGTATTCGCACCAGAACGTCGATACACATTGATAACCAGAGCCGGCACTCCATCGACAAACGTCCGGGTACGTTCATCCTCGAGGGCCTCTTCAACCCGCGCAATATCACTAATTTTAGTGGGGATTTCATTGCCAAAAAAACTGACAACGGTATCGCGAATCGTCGCCAGTGAGGTATACTCCCCCAGTGTCCTAACCACTGCTTCATTCTCGTGATTGCTGGTTCTCCCCCCGGGGACGTTTTTACCCGCCTGTGCTAACTGCGCAGCCACCGTGGTGGCTGAGAGATTGCGGTGGTGGAGTTTCTCGCGGTCGAGGAGAACATGAATTTCCTTTTTGCGCCCCCCGTTTACTTCGACCAAACCCACATCATTAACCTGCTGGAGTAGCGGCTTGATCGTTTGATCAGCCAGGTCAAAGAGCTCCGCCGGAGTTTTCTCAGCTTTGAGGGTTACCATCAGGATCGGCATTTCGGAAAAATCAATGGCCCGCACCAGCGATTCATTGACTTCCTGAGGGATATGGGGACGGGCTGCAGAGATGCGATCCTTTACCTGCTGCTCGGCATATTTACTATCCGTCGACAGGGAGAACTCCAGAACAATAATGCTCACCCCTTCCTTATTGGTCGATTTGATATTTTTAATCCCGGCAATGGTGCTAAGCACATCTTCGATGGGTTTGGTTACCAGAGTTTCCATTTCGGCCGGACCGGTACCGGGATACATGGTGGTTACGGTGACAATGGGGAAATTAATATTGGGAAATAAATCTACCCCCAGGCCGCGTAGCGACACCACCCCGACCACGACGATCATAAAAAAAATACAGGTGATAAAAGTTGGTCGTTTGATTGCTAATTCATAGATTTTCATAATGCCTCATCCTCGAAAATTCGCATTGAAGCAATCACCTCTAAAATCTGCGCTGCCGCCAGTACTCGTCCCACCTGGGCGCCAAGAAACTCCTGTTCAAACATTTCCATTTGATAGGTGGTGCTGCGTCCCGCTTGTAAACGGCTTTGTTCTGCTTTGACTTTACCCAACTGAGCTGCTTCTAGTTCACTGCTGAGGGTAAAGCGGCGCTTGCCATCGCTTAAGCGTTGCTGCAACTCCTCCCACTCATGCTCTTGATCAGCTGCTTGTTGGTTGACGCTTAATTCTTGAGCTCGCAGTCCTTGCTGCTGGGCCTGATCAAGGCCGGTATACAAGTTTTTTTCTAGTAAGGGCATGGAGAAGCGCAGAGCAATGGTGTAGTTGGGGTGCTGGGGAGAAAGCGTAGCCCCTGCCGCTTGGGTGAATTCCCCTTCCTTGCTGGTCAAGGCTCCATTAAAAATCAGGTCTAAACTAGGAGTAAATTTGCTATACGAAAGTTCAACGTTTTTCCGTGAAGCTAACAAGAACAATCGCGCTGCTTCAAGATCGCCTCGCTGTTTGCCGCGCTGAGGAAGAGCTAATTGCAGTACCGCGGCTTTGCTGGGAAAATCACTGAGCAGTTCTTGACTGGCTTCCTTGCTCCGTAGTTCGTTACACTGCTTCAGGGCAAGACGCAATTCACTCGCCGAAGCCTCACGCTCCAGCTCCCGCACTTTGAGGGCCGCCTGGGCTTGGAGCAGATCAGCCTGGTCGGCGAGATTTTTACTCACCCGCCGCGCCTGCCAACCTACGATGGCTTGGGCGCGGAGATAACTCGCCTGCTGAATTTTTGCGAGTTCTCGCTTACTGGCTAGCTTCCAGTAGGCCTTCTCTGACGCAACCAGGATCTGCTGCGCTTGAAAATGATCTCCCCGCACCTGGGCTTGGCTCCCTAAGCGCATTCCCTCATCCTGCACAGTAAAATCGCGACCAAAGGCATTCTTCCACAGGGGTTGACTAAGCTCCACCCCCAGAGAAGCGGTGCTAAAACTACCGTCGATTCCATACCCACTGGGAATTCCATCTAAGCGAGATTGCTGGAGAGAGTAGGATAGTTTGCTTTGCAGTCCAAAACGTTCTTGCTTACTTACCCCAAAGGCAAGACGATCATTCTTACTGGTCACTCCAGGAAGAATGGGCGAACTTCCCCCTGCCGTACGATCGTCCGTATGTTTGAGCTCCGAAAATAAGGTAAAAGCGTAGGCTACCTTTACTCCAGCGGCTTGACCTGCATCCGCCTCAGCTTTGAGCAAAGCTCCCCTCAAGCCTTGATGGGCTTCTTTTACCTCGGCAATAAATTCATCCACACTGAGGGCCTGAGCCCGATTCAAGGAAGCAACGACGAGGAGCAGCAGGCCCCAGCAAAACCTCGGCATAGGTGTGGCCCTTTCCAGAAATTATAGCTCTCTACGAGATTACGCTGATCAATACGCTATTTAAATGAGTATATACCCCTCGGCATAAAGTAGGAAAAAATTTCCCCTCTAAGCCGCAAATTTGTCCTGAAAATATCGGTACACTTATATGGTAGCCACGTCAAACGAGCTCTCGATATTCGCTACAAACAATAAAACCGTATCATCTACTAGGACAACCCCATGCTTGTTACCCCAAGGCGAGTACTTCTCGGCGCATTCAGTCTCAGTCTCCCCCTGCTCCACCACTGTTCGCGTAGTACCCGAACAGTGGTGGACAGCGCCAAAATTACCTTAGTACCAAGCGGTACGGCTGAACTCCAATCCATTCCGGTGGAAATTCCTGGCTTAGTAAACATGACCCTGGTCTTTGCCGGAGATAGTGTCCCAGCAGGCACAAGCGTTAAGGTAGAAACCATCGTCCCACCGCCGGTGATTGCCGATTTGCTCAGCAGCCCCCCGTCGCCACCTTTCAGCTGACCATAGCCGATCCGGCAGGCGCAGCCGTAATTCCCTCTAAACCGTTGATGTTCACCCTGCCCCCGGAAAATATACCTGCTAATCCCAGCGTATTGATTCTTGCCCAGGACTCTACTGAGGTCCGCGAGTTTACCCCTATCGCCGTACCGGTCGAAGCTGACCCCACCACCGATACCTACACCGACCCTAGCAGCGCAGTCACTACCACCGTCATCCCCGGAGCCTCTTTGCTTGAAAATCTGGGGCTCACTCCTCCAACTCCCGACCCTATTGTCACTACCATGGAGGATGATTGCGGGGTTGATCCTGATACGTTGATGCATAGCCAAGAACACATCGGCTCTAACGATACTCGCGCTGCTGCTGCCAGTATTACCACTAGTCACCTGAGCGGAAGCACCGTACTCGCCCCCTTATCCTCCTCAGCCACGATTGCCATTACCAGTGCCAGCGCTCTGCGTTTCACCGACGATAAGGCCAAGCTCCTCCCTGTTTCTATCACCTATGACCAAAGCGGTGAAAGCACTGCTCCGCCTGCGCGCCTTCTCTCGATGCAGGCAAATCTCAATACCAACAAGTGGCAGAGTGGAACCTATTCAAATACACTGACCATAAAAGTAAAGCTCTCCCAAGACTACGTCAAACTCATGCAAACTCTCTACAAGAATAATTACTCGACCATCGAGAGTCGCGATGCACTCAAGAAAGTGAAGCTGAGCAGTTTTGCCGACAGCTTAGATGACATACTCAGATGGAATAGCAATGACTATGGAAAACAAATATCAAGGGTGATATTAGGCATACAATTAAAAATGAAGAATAACAAAACTAACAAAAATAACTACTCTTGTTATGGAAGTTTATTTCTATTTGTTCCGCCAAAAACCGGTGAGTCATGCTTGATGGGTTGCTATGGAAATGACGATACTCCTTATGTACAGGAAAACTTTCTTCCCGACACAGGGATCAGTTCTTTGGACTGCTATTTTTCTTCCAGCGATAACTATAGCGCAAATTTCATGGATTCAATAGAGCTCAGCGATTTTTCCGTTACAGATTTTTCCTTGAGCACTTATTTTAGCACTTCTACCCCCGCTAGCGATTCTTCTCTCTACGGCTGGGAAAAACGTCGTATTCAAGCCATGAGTTTTGAAATGGGTAAGTCAACTAGCCCCCCTCCCTTGCCACCCGTTATCGATGAACCGGGTACCAAAACCGATGCCGAGCTTATCGCTAAAACTAATCTCGATCCGAAATGCTCGGTTTTTAATGACCCATCCGCTTCCTCCTTACGTTTAGTCTACGAGAGAGAGTCTATTGCTTATTTTGGCAAAAAAACTGGCATGTGGACAAAGTCTATGGCAAATGATCCCAGTTTAAAAATAAATACGCTGACCAAAATCACCCCGAGCTCCTTTACTATTAGCAACGTTACGCCAACAGGATTTAAAGTCAACGTCGCTGCCGCTACCAATATTTCGGGAACCCCGAGCTATAGGGTCTACTATAAAACCAGTGCTTTTAGCAGTAATTCTGCCTTGCGCCTTACCGGTGAAGGCACCCTTGCTGGTACCCTTAGCGCTGCAGGCAGTGTCGATATTAGTGGGCTGAGTGCCAATACCACCTACTACGTAGGCGTCGTCGCCACCGATACCAGTACCGCCTATGCGGTCTATACCCCCAGCAGCCAAAAAACCAGTGCAACCCCTACCGCAACCGCAATTACGGTGGGTGCTGTTTCTGCAACTGCGGTGAGTACCACCGGCTTAAGCTTAAGCATCGTTGCAGCCAGTGGTGGCTCGGGGACCCTTACCTATAAAATTTATCAAAAGGCCGGCGCCTTTTCTGCAGCTACTACTACAGCAATCAGCAGCGAAGGAACACTTCTCAGCACACGTACCGATGTTTCCACAGCAATTACGGTTTCAAGCTTAACAGCCAATACCTCCTACCAATTCGCGGTTATTGTCAGCGATACGCTGGGCAGCACCGCGGTGGCTGGCCCCATAAGCCAAGCAACTGCAGCTCCGGCAATTACGGTGGGCACCCTCTCTGCAGGTTCAGTGGGCACCACCAGTATGAGCTTAACCATCGCTGCAGCCAGCGGTGGTTCCGGTAGCTTGACCTACAAGGTATATCTCAAATCAGGAACATTTTCGGCGGCAACAACTACTGCCGTTGCTGCTGAGGGTACCCTTATCAGTACGCTTACCGATATTTCTTCAGCAGTGAGCATCAGCAGCTTGACTGCCAATACCTCCTACCAACTAGCGGTCATTATCAATGATCCTGCTGGCTCTCAAGCCTTAGCAGGACCGATTACCCAAGCAACCAGCGCCCCGGCAATTACCGTCGGCACACTCAGCGCCAGCGCTCCTGCCTTTACTGGTTTTAAAGTTACTCCCAGCGTCGCTTCGGGTGGTTCGGGAACCCTCACCTATAAGCTCTACAAAAAAACCGGCACCTTCTCAGCTGCCACCATCGTCGCAGTTGAAGCGGAGGGCACCCTAGTCACCACCACCACCACCGCAGGTACCGCTCTCAGCGTCAGCAGCTTAAGCGGTAACACCTCCTATCAGCTCGCCGCGACAGTGACTGATGCCCTCAGTACCAAGGCACTTTATACCCCCATCACCCAGGCGACCAATGCTGCCCGCACGATTTATCGTATCGCTGCTCCCAACGGTAATCTCGGTGGGGTCAGTGGTGCTGATACCCTCTGCACCACCAATGCTCCCTCGAGTTTAATGAGTGCCAAAGCCATGCTGGTAAATGGTGGGCGAACCGCTTGTACCACTGCAAACTGCGGCGGTGGTGCTGGTGAGCATAGCGACTGGATTTTGAACGCTAGTACCGCTTATATCAATCGCGCTGGAGCGACGGTGGGTACCACGACGAGCGCTGGGATCTTTACCTTTCCACTCTCTGCCGGCATGGGTGAGGGGGGGGAGTGGTTTAACGGCTTCTCGGGTAGCAAAGATTGGCGAGGCGGAGGGAGCAGCTGTCTCAATTGGACCAGCGCTGTGGGCAGTGATGTTGGCAATGTCGGATTTAATGATGTCACCAGCAGTGGCGCACTGGCTCAGTACAATCAAAACTGTAATCGTACCGATGTGTACCTTATCTGCGTGGAGCAATAAGCATGACCCCCTACAGCCGAAGAATCGTCGTAACCACATTTTTGGCCTTCACTGCCACGGGACAAAGCACAGCTCAGCCCCGGGAGCTCAAAAAAGCCCTCAGCTTGCTTGAATCCCTCGAATTGCATTTGAGTGGTAGCAGCAGCTATCTGAGCTTCACCACCTCGGAAGCAACAGAAGTTACCAAAAAAGGAGGGGCTGCCTACGGGGCAGCCAACCTGGTCCTTCCCCTTGGTCCTCTTGCCCTGCGTGGCGGCTGGGGTTTTTGGGCTGGATCCCTTACCGGTACCCACGAAGATCCTGACAGCCTCGAGGTAATTCGGGAGACTCAATTTATCGGTACTGCCTCTGCAGAAATAGGCGCTGATCTGCGGATGCATCGCCGCGTCGCTCTCGGCTTTAGTGTGCAAAATATCTCGAGCCCCGGCGCCAGCTTTCGTTATGCTGATAAAAGCACCATGCGTTCGCTGTACTATACCGGCCCTCGCCTAACCATCACCCTGCCCGAGGCTTTCCATTGGGATAACTACCTTACTGACACCTCAATTTTTACAGAATATATGCGCGATCTTAATATTCAGAACAACGCGATTTCTTTCTTTACCATCGGCGCCTCCGTGCGGGTTCCTCTGCCGTGGCAACGGGAAATAATGGTGGCAGAAGCAGAAGTAGTAGCAGAACCTGCTCCTCGGCCTCTTCCTCCAGCCATAATAACGCCAAACATCCGAGAAGATCAGCATTTTATTATCGCCCAATTTGACTTCGCTAAAAGCGCCATCAACCCCGGAGCCCAGAAAATTATTAAGCGTCTCGCCGTGCTTCTTCTGGCTCAGCAGAGTAAGTGGCAGAGCCTCGAAGTCTGGGGACACGCCGATAAAATCGGTAGTCAGCAGGCGAACCTCCGCGTTTCCACCCTACGGGCCGAGCACGTAAGAGCTCTGCTGGGCAAGCACGGCATGGCAGCAACCACAATCGAAATATCGGGTAAAGGCAGCGAATTGCTTCGTCCCGAATTCTCGGCAAAGGGGAGAATGCAGCGACGAGTCGAGCTGCTCGTGCGGGGGAGCAGCGGCGGCGAGGCCTTTACTCGCGCAATACTTGCCGCTATCTCTCAACCACTCTAAGGCTACTATTTACGAAGCTGGGGTGTTTTAGCTAAAACAGCTGCAATAATCTCCTGGCAGCCTTCATCGGCACGCAAAATTCCCGCAACGTATTTTAGGTGCCTAGCTCTCGCCCCTGCATGTTTGAGAGCTACGGCATTGAGCAGTTCACGATAAACTTCTTCAGGGAGATTAAGTTGAGCGAGTTGCTTTGGCGTTAACTTAGCAAGTTTGAAAATAAATTCTACAATCAAAGCAATTTCACGTTTTATTGCGCTCTTATTAGGGCGTTGTTTTCCTTCAGATTCTGGGAAATTCATAATAAGATCCATTTTTTTATTGCACGAACTTTATCATCAAGAGACTAGACAACCGGAGCCTGCAAATACCCTGACTATAAATTATGTTCTTTTTTTTAAAAAAATGCCATGATTCATTCCTCCGGAGTCCCAATCTTCAATAAAACAGAGGAAAATATGCTGAGTCCTTCGTCTCAAATCCAGAGTTTTCTCGACACACAATATCGTGATCTAAATTTTGAAAAATTCTGCTCTAATTTAAAAGGAGTAGGAGTATCGTATTTTGTTTTCAATGCAATGACAAACGACCTCTCATTTTTTTCAAAAAACCAGTATATTTGTTCTTGCTTTCGCTACGACATCGCCAAAGAAATGAAACACGATTGGCCGTCTCTTGCTGAGGAGTTACATGCTATAGAGCTAGAAAAAGCGATTACTCAGGTAGACTCTCAGCAAATTGATTCCGTTACTTTCCACCGCCTGGCTCAGGCTGCGGGGGTTATTTCCTGTACAATTTTTTTAGAAGCACGCAAGATTTACTATTTTGGCCTCAATGGCGATTTTTATCTCGAGACCTTTTAGGTAAGCTCTGGCGCGAAATCGCCTGCCAGTATAGTAATGCTACAGACTGCTTATTATCTAGGCGCTGGCGCGATAGCGCCAGCGCCGTGTCCTGACGAACGCAGTGAGGAAGGATCTTTCACATAATATCCGGATATCACGTAACAGATCCTTCGTCGCTTTGCTCCTCAGGACACGTCGCTGGCACGAAATATGCTATTTCGTGCCAGCGACTATCTGTCTGATATTATTATATTTTTTTCTTAAGAAGCCACCATTCTCCTGTGTCCCCACAATCAAAATCTCTACTGGGAAATTTTTGCTTTTTAAATACTCTCTATCTTGGCTTATTTCTTCCGAAAAAGTGGTTACCCGAAAAAAGCATAAATTAATCTTTGGAGAGAAATGCGATGACACTTTTTCGTCTGTGTTTGCTACTTTTTTGTTGGAATTTCCTCGAAAGTTGTGGCAGGAAACCAAGTAAAAACGAAGCTCCTAACAGCGAAGAGAGCAAGGTAGAAAAATCACAGAAAACAAATCTGCGCGTTGTCTCCGCGTTTTCCGAACTCCCCGACTGCACCACAGAAAATCAGCAAAATTTTGTTTATTTTGTTATTGCAAGCAAAAATTTTTACTATTGCGCTGAGGATAATACCCCGCAGCTCCTCGATTTAAAGGGAAGAGAGGGCATTAATGGGAGAGATGGTAACGGTGGAGCAGATGGAATAAACGGAGCAACTGGGGCAAGCGGTCTTAACGGTTCCATCGGTACCCATGGAGATGCAGGCGCAACAGGGGCCCGTGGAGATACAGGCGCAAGCGGAACTCCGGGGAGCACTGGTGCTACAGGGGCTAGGGCAGGGATTGGTAATCCAGCGAGAGGAACCCAGATTGATACTCAAAGTTTTACAGGTTTTTCTCCGAGTGTAGCTTATGCTAACGGTGTTTTTCATATTGCCTTTTACCGAAGCACCGGCTCTCTAAACTACTCAACATGCAGTAATGATTGCGTAAATTATTACAATTGGACTACGACTACCGTGAGCTCCGGCTCTGTCGGCAAGTACGCTTCTCTCGCGGTGAATACTACCGCTCTCTATATTAGCTATTGGGATCTAGGTAGCGGGGATTTAAAATATGCTACCTGCACACTAGCCGCAGACTGCACCTTGACAGCTAACTGGACCTCTACCACGATCGACTCCACCGGCACGGTGGGAGAACATACTTCCTTGACTCTCACTTCGAGTGCAATTCACCTGAGCTATTATGACAATACCAATGGCAATTTAAAATATGCAACCTGCTCCCTCTCTACCGATTGCAGCAACGCCAGCAATTGGACACTGGCCACTCTGGAGAGTACCGGCAACGTAGGGGAATTTACCTCGATACTTACCGATAGCGGTAAAATATATATCGCTTATTACGATGGTACAAATTCAACGCTTAAGTTTGGAAAATGTACCATTTCAGCGAATTGTAGCAGTGCTTCAAATTGGACTTTTTCAGTGGTTGATAATACCGCTTCCGTAGCACTGCAGCATCCTTCCCTTACCGGCAGCTCTGGCACTCTGCATATTGCTTATCACGACACCAACAACGCTAGTTTAAAATATGCTAAAAGTACCAATGATGGTAGTAGCTGGAGCCTTGCGACGATAGATACTCTCTCCGGAGCAACTCGGGGTTATATTCCAAGCATTGTGGTTAGCGACAACAAACTTCACGTTATCAATGGAGATTCAACCCGCAAAGCTATACGTTATGGCACCTGTACCAGCAACTGCGCCACGGCAGCAAATTGGAGCTTTGTAACGCTGCAAGGGGTTTTTTCTAGTTTGTCAGATCTCAGTAGCTCTTCATACACGACTAATCGCAGTTTAGTCGTTGCAAGTGATAAGGTGCATATTTTCGCGAGCGATTCGTATAGTTCTGCTCCCAGCCTTACCTACCTATATTGCCCAGGAACATGTACGGCGCTCGCCAATTGGCAATAAGTTTCGAAGAAATTTCGTTCTTTCCCTATAAATCCGTGGAGATCGGCGGTCAGAGAATTCTTGCTTCGGGAGGCTACTCGCTCGCTCTTCCCCTTCGGCTACAGCCTCTACCAGGCAAGGAGCGAAGGGAGAGCAGCAGCGCTGGGGAAGACGATGGCTATAGCACTAAGGTAAGCCACTAGCGGATGGCAATGCGATAGGTCAAAATCTGGCGAGCATCGACCAAGGAGGGGATAATCACCTGGAGTTGCTCTTTTTCTACCGTTCCTATTCGATACCTCACATTCACCACGATAATTCGTTGATCAGCATAAAAAATTCCCGCAAAAATTGTTTTTATATTTTTCCGGCACTGATTAAAGCGATGCAGCTCTTTGCGCGCCAGCAATTGCTCCCCGCTTAGTCGCTGGCCCGGCTTGGGGGTATAGTCGCCCAAAACCATAGCCTCGCAAAACAACTGGGCCTCGCGGCGGGGATTAAGGAGCTTGATCAACAACTGCCGAGAACCTTCTCGGGGAAAACTTGCCATGACTTCGAGCACTTGCCCCCCTATTTTTTCGATCTCTTCCAGCGAACGACGAGCGTAGCTGCTTACTTCGAGTTCCTGCCCCTCGTCGAGAACTCGTGCTTCTAGTTTCCAGACATCGACAGCTATTCGTGCTTCCCTTGGTACTTTCTCCCAGAGACGAAGCAGATTCTGCAAATCAGCTGGTAGGGGTGGATTGGCTTCCGGCGAAGATGAATTTGCTGTGCTCAAGGCGGTGACAGAGGTTATCATCAGTGCAGCACAGATAAGGTACAAGCCTCGGGAAAGCATTTTCATAGAATAGCACTCCTTTATATTTTTGCTGTTCCCAGTAGGCATAATTAGAAAAGCAAAGATCAACTACTGAAATTTTAAGGAGCTACTCAAGGCTTGGGAGGTCCTTCGCTGCGCTCAGGATGACGGGCCTGTTGTCATCCTGAGCGCAGCGAAGGACCTCCCAAGCTTGCGTGGCGTTCTATGCAACAAGGCCGGGCAGAAGGCTACCCAGGTGCTTCAACACCAACTGACGTACCAAAGCCGCGGGCTGGGCGGTGTCGATTATCACATCAGCAAGCTTTTTCTTGTGCTCGTTGGAAAATTGACTCGCAATAACTTGCTTGGCATAGGCCGGGTTAAAATGATCTCGAGCAATCAGGCGTTGACGTTGCACGGATTCAGGGCAAACCGTCAGCCAAATCTGGGCAAATCGCTTATACGAACCACTTTCGCATAAAAGCGCCGCATCGAAAAACCAATGCCGTGGTTTTGTTGCTTCTCCTAAGAGACGAATTCTCTCCTCTAACAGTTCCCAGATGCGTTGCTGAATAAGCGGTACCACCTGCAGACGCAGGTCTTTATCAGCAAAGATGAGTGAGCCAAGCATCTGACGATCGAGCTGAGCATCTTTACCCAGGATATGCTTGCCGCATAAGCCCACCAGTGCCGCTAAAGTGGGACTACCCACCTCAACTGCTTGCCGTGCCAAAATATCCGCATCGAAAACGCTGTACTCCTCTGCCTGAATAATCTTAGCTACTGTGGACTTCCCTGTGGCTATCCCGCCGGTTAAACCGATTCCATATTGTTTTATAAAAGAAGCTAGATCCATGGGGGCGTTTTCCTTTGCTGAAAGGCTGAGAGTCAAATAAATGGTATTCTTTTATAAGGAGCAATCACCGCCCGCGGAGGGCTTCTCCGCGAGTAGAGCGACGGAGAGTGGCGGAAATACCAGGAGTGCTTGTATGCGACACTATATCTTGGTTGTGGCCTCTGACAAACAGAGGGAAAATTTTGCAGCTCACCTCCACCAGCTTCACGCTACCCTGATTCAAGAGGTCGCTTCTGCTGATGCCTATCTTATTAAAGATCCGACCTTTGGAGGAATTGAACTGTACCTCCATCTGGTATCGAAACGCGAGGCGATCAGCTACCATTTGCGCCGCCATCCCGTAGATCTCTTGATTTACGACGAACGGGAGGGCGGGCTTGACGCCGTAGAGGCAATCACCCAGTTACGCCATGATGTGGAGGAGCTGGCCAGTACCTGGGGTCCCGACTTTCATTTCCCTCTCAGCCGGGTAATCGCCATTCTTGCGGCTGGTAATGATGCCGCCCACCGCACCTTTATCCTTGGTCAAGAGAAACTACGGGATGTTCTGGTCGCTCCGGCGAGTTTTTCTCATATACTGAGTTGGCTGGTTCGCCTGGTCAAAAAAAACCGTGATCAGCAGCAAAACCGCGTTGGTATCTCCCTGAGTGGGGGGGCAATGGAGGGCTTTCTCTACCAAGTGGGCTGCGGCTTAGCTCTCGAGTTTGCCCTTACCGGGCGCTCCCTGTATGAGAGCAATTTTTTTTCGGGTATTTCCAGTGGCTCGATGGTGGCCACGGCCTTTGCTAAAAACATCCCCCTTATCGAGATAGCCCGCACCATTCACGGTAAATCCACCATGATCCCCGAATTTAAGGGCAGCGATCTCTACGATTTTGCCATGATCGATATTTTAAAACGAATTACCCGCCAGTCCGTGCGCTGGAGCGGTCTTGATCTCGACAAGTGGCGCGATAAAGTTTCACGCAGCGTACCCACCGGCCTGTTTCGGGGCGAGCGCCTGCGTTCTTACATCCAAGATGCTATCGCTGCTTTTGGCGGGGAGGACTCCTTCCTCGATCTGGAAGGACGCTTATTGTTGGGGGCTACCCACCAGGATAGCTTTAATCATGTGATCCTTGGACTCCCCCCCTGGGACGATATTCCGGTTAGCGATGCCGTACGAGCCTCCTGCGCTATCCCGCCGTTTTTTACTCCCACCCCGCTTAAGGGGGTTAATTTTATCGATGGGCAGATTTCGCGCACCAGCCATCTTGATCATTTGATCCGTCAAGGCTGTAATCTCGTCTTTATTATCGATCCCATGAGGCCTTACGCCGAACGTATTCCCGAGGGAGTCGATGCCCTGGGAGGGATTTACACCCTGATTCAGACGGTTAAAACCCTGATCTATACCCGTTCGCAAACGGTTTTCTCTCATATGACGGAAAAATACCCCGACGTGGATTTTTTGGTCTTTCAACCCTATGATGACTGTGCTGAGGCGATGGCGGGCATGCCCATGCGCTATAGGATCTCACCTAAAATAGTCGATCTGGCTTTCAAGGGCACCCTCCGCCGCTTGCGCGAGCGCCACCATGTGTATAAAGTCAAGCTGGCCAAATACGGCTTTTCGCTAATTTCCCCGCAACTGCTGCTGCGCCTCGAACGGGAGGGAATACCGATCTAGGGAGCGCGTTTATCAAGGGTTTTCATGGAATTTACTTCTCCCCTCCTGCGAGGACGCTTACTCAGGCGCTATAAGCGATTTTTTGCCGATATCGAACTCGACGATAAGCGACTAATTACCGCCCACTGCCCGAACACGGGGAGTATGAAAACCTGCGCTGATGAAGGGGCTGTGGTTTGGGTTCAGGGACACAGCGATCCCAAGCGCAGATTAGCCTATACCTGGGAGTTCACCGCTAGTGCTGGTGCCCTCATTGGCATCAATACCCAGCGGACCAATGCTTTGGTCGCTGAAGCCCTTGGGCGGGGGCTGCTTCCCGAGCTTGCGGGATATACGAGTATACAACGAGAGGTCAGGCTCGGCGCTGACTCGCGGCTTGATTTTCTGCTTTCTGGGGATGCTGGGGGAAAACCCTGCTGGGTAGAGGTAAAAAACGCCACCTACCGCTATGGCGAGGTAATAACCTTTCCCGATGCCGTCACCAGCCGAGGAGCAAAGCATCTCGACGCCTTAGCTGCGGCGGTGGCCGGAGGAGATCGGGGGGTTTTGCTGTATGTGGTAAATCGCCCCGATGGCATAGGATTTCAGGCTATTAGAGCTCTAGATCCCCGCTATTTTTACGCCATGGAGCAGGCCCAGGCTGCTGGGGTAGAGGTTTTGGCCTATCGCCCGGCGGTAGCCATCGGGCCTTTAGGAGCTTCCAGTGAGCTACGAGAGCGGGTGCAAGTCATGACGAGCAAGGGCTGAAGCAGGGGCGATAAAAAATTTTTTAGTTAATTGACAGGCGGTTAACAAAGCTCTATAAACAGCCTCATCTACGGGGGAGTAGTTAAGTTGGTTATAACGCTAGCCTGTCACGCTAGAGGCCGCGGGTTCAAGTCCCGTCTCTCCCGCCATTTTTCATTTTCAAAGCTCTTTTCGAAAAACGAGAAGGGATTTTTGTATTTATACTCGATAGTTCCACCGTTTAAACTCGGGTTCAATAGTATCGTTTTGAGCATTTTGCGTTTATCATCAGGTTTCATCTTTGGAAACAGCTCTGCAGCTCTTTCCGAGAGTTCTAAAAGCCTGATTCCTTCGAGCATGTAGGACGTGTCCGCAGACTTAAGCGCGGCAATGTTGCGCTGGATATCTGCCTGTTCTTTTTTCCACTCCGAGGTTTTCTGCTCCCAGAGCTCAACATCAATAGTCCCGAGAAGTTTGTCTTCATAGGCACCACCGATTAGCATTTGCAAGCGTGCGTACCTCGAATTTAACTTTGCCAAGGCTGTAGCTTGGACTTCTTGCTCACCTTTGGAACTCTCAAGCAATGCCACTCTCGTCATTGCTACAATATCGTGCGGTAACTTGATACGCTCGACCGCTTGTTGGAACTGCAGTTCAAGCTTATTTTCTGGGAGGTATACCAGCTTGTCACATAAGCCTCTGCCATTGGTGCATCGGTAATAAATATATACACGTCCAGATTTCTTGCGGTGCTCTTCTGCAGTAATGCTGCACCCACAATTGGCACAGGTCATTAAACCCGTGTAAGCAAAATCCCGCTTGGTTTGACGAGGTTTTCCGGTTAACCCCATTACCTCCTGCACCTTGTCAAATAGTGCCTTGTCTATTATTGGCGTATGTTTTCCAGCATAGTACTTGCCACTCCAGATAAAATCGCCGTAGTAAATCGGATTAGTCAAGATGCGCTGCATTGCGGACTTGCCCAGTTCCTTTTTGCTGCGCACGGATCGCAAGCCCTTTTCGAAGAGAAGACGCTTTAAGCGTGCAAGACTGTAATTGCCAGTAGCCATCGATTCAAACGCAAACCTAATGAGAGGAGCGCATTTCGCATCTGGTACGATAATGCAGCTGTCGAAGCTACTCCAGGTGACTGGCTGCCATGGACCTACCAGGCATCCCTCGCAAAGCTTTCTC
Source organism: Deltaproteobacteria bacterium (assembly GCA_023250635.1). Classification (GTDB taxonomy): domain Bacteria; phylum Bdellovibrionota_B; class Oligoflexia; order Oligoflexales; family Bog-1112; genus JAHFAI01. The sequence goes on from JAHFAI010000062.1 coordinate 15,807, forward strand.
CCTTCAGTGCGTGAATTATTTTATCAAATTTATGACTACCGACGGGACACTGAATAACCTCCCCCCTTCAATGTAGTCCTTATACACGTGTGAATAGATAGATTCGTGGCTTACCGAGATTTCTCCCTCATAGGCAAGTCGGCGAGATATCTGCTCTGGAGACCATTTCTTAGCGAGCAAGCGGTTGATAGTAGCAACCATACCTCGGTTCATTTTGCGAGGAGTTGAACGCCAATCTTGACGCTCTAGAGCGAACTGGTAGGCCTGTTTAGGTCGATATCCTCGCCCACCCTTATTGCGCGATATTTCACGATAAATCGTGCTCTTATTAAATCCCAGCTTTACAGCAATCTCGCTTTGGTTTAGACCTGCGTCGAGATAGGATTTTAATCGAATCCGATCCTCCAACGTCACCCGCCGATAAGTACTCATGCAACCTCCAAATTTAAGCAACTTAGAGATGGCATGTTTTATCGCCGGGGTGACACCCTTTTTGTCTAAGCTGCTAATTTAATTGAGTTGCACTGAGTACTTGAAGGTGGGTTTTTTAATGCGACTGTAACGGGAGGAGTCTATTACTATTCTGGTAACCGCTGCTATGACCTCATCGTGGTGAACAGTATCCTCTTTATTTGCCTCGTCAGCAGAATTTGTGGGTCCAATCCGGTGTAGGCAGTGCGCCTAACGTATGATAGAGCGCTATTTTATGCACTTTAGGACTCCGATAACCGTAAGCTTTTCTCGAGGTCAGT
>JAHFAI010000063.1 GCA_023250635.1 Deltaproteobacteria bacterium
CAGCAGACGGTCAAAAATATTCAAGGGGATTGGGAACCATCCATTGCCCGCAAATTTCGTGAAATGATCAAAGCTCTGCAGCTGGAGCTCTTGTACAATAAACGTCAGATTTTGGTATTTTATCTCAATCAATTTCACGTGGCGGGTAATGGTAATGGTATAGGCATTGCGGCGCGTTATTACTTTAACAAAGATGCTCAGGAGCTTGCCCTGGTCGAAGCGGCTTTTATTGCCGGTTCGGTGAAGGGGCCCAGCAAATATAATCCCTTTATTAAAGCCTCGAAGGAGGATCGCGAGCAGGCCTGGGCCAATGCTGATGAGCGCAAAAACTATGTGCTCAGCCGCATGTTTGAACAGGCCTGGATAAGCAAGGAGGAATACGAAGAGGCGATAAAAACCCGGGTTCCCTTTAACCGGGGAGAGTTTACCTCTTCGGAAGTAGCGCTGATCACCTTGGTCAAGGAACAGTTGGAAAAACCTGAAGTCCTGCAAGCCCTGGGGCTTGGTACCATCGATGAATTTAATATCGCTGGTCTTAAGGTTTTTACCACCCTCGATTATGATTTGCAAAATGCCGGCCAGCTTGCCATTCGTACCAATCTCTCTCGTTTGGAAACAATTCTCTCGGGTTTTGCGGTAGAAGATCCCCAAAAATACAAAGACAAGCAAGTGCTTGCCCAGGATGATTTTATTTACGGTAAAGTCCTAAGCAAAAGCGGTACGGGGGCAAAAGACTTTGGCCTCAATCTGAGTTTTGGTGAGCCGACGGGAACTATTTCTCATGCTGCTTTGGAACGCTATGCAAAAATAATGGATCTTTCAAATGGTCGGGGGGTGGCGTATCACCTCGAACAGCTGTTCACTAAGATCAAAGTCGATGATGTGTTGTTGGTGCAAGTACTTGACTTCGATCCGCTAAAAAATCAGGCGAGCCTGGAACTGCAGAAACGCCCCGAAATTGGTGGGGGAATGTTGGCTATTGATAAGGGAGAGGTGCGGGCGGTTATTTCTGGTTTTGATACGGTTGGTTATAACCGGGCAATTCATGCTCGGCGTCAGGCGGGCTCTTCATTTAAGACTCTGGTGTATTTTGCCGCGCAAACGTTGGGCTGGTCGATTCTCGATCGGGTCGAGAATATGCGGCAGATTTTTCCGTATCAGGGAAAATTTTACTTTCCCCGTCCCGATCATTTTAGCCCCTATTCCCACCCTTCTATTCTCTGGACGGGGATAAAGTCGGAGAATATTTCATCGGTGGCACTCACCGCTAATCTGCTGGCTAAAGTCAATTTTGATGAGTTCAAGCAGTTGTTGACCCTGATGGAATTAGCCCCAAAAAGTGGGGAGAATCCTCGAGACTATCATTATCGTCTTTCACGAAAAATCGGCGTATCTCTCGATAATGACGGAATCAAGTCTCAGCAACTAGTTAATGCAATTAACGAGATCTCTCCCGATTTGATTTTTGCCGAACAACATGGCGCCTTGCAGAAGCTTGGACAGATGTGGTGGGGAACAGGGTATCTCGGAGCTGCCGAACAGCTGCGCACCGCTGATGTGGGTGATATCAAGCCTGCTGAAGAGCGGGCGCTGCGTTTTAATTTGATTGTGAATAATTTTCAACGGATGGAACGTTTAGTTGAGCACCTGCGTCACGACTGGCAGTTGATTGCCGGGCAGGTGCAGCTGGTCGGGGCGGAAGCGGCGTTTTTATTGTCGGATTTGCGCTCGTCTCTGGCACGCTTTAGTCGCTCAACTGCTGGGCATCTCCTCTATCAAATGGTGTTACCAGAGGAGGAAGCGCGGCTGAGCGCTGAACAGCAGTCTCGGCTTACTCTCGTCAGCACTAGTCAGGGGCTGAGTCAGGAGGATTTTAACCGTCTGTGGGGAAAATTCACCGTGGACACCCCCATAGCTCAGCCGAGTGATGAGATTTTGCTTGGAGGCTACCTTCCACCTTCCTTGATTGCGCGTCTCAGCTCCTTGGTAGCGAGTAAATATCAGAGTGTTATTGGCGAAGACAAGGATGATCCTTATGTGTTGAAACGCTATTTTGAGCATTTTGATTTTCGCATTGGCCTAGGACTTAATTATGTGACTAAATTGGCAAAATCCATGGGGGTCTATTCTCGCCTTGAGCCTGTCCTCTCGTTTCCCTTAGGGTCAAACGACGTGACTATCGGGGAGCTGGCGAAGGTATACCAAACCTTTGTGGCGGGTAAAACCTATCGCTTTTATAAGCATGGTCCCCAGAATCAAATTAATTTTATCAAACGCATTGAAGATCGTGCGGGTAATATTCTTTTTGAACCTAAAGTGACCTCTCATCAGTTGGTGGATCCAAGCTTCGGCGTGCAGACCAGCGAATTGCTGCGCAAAGTGGTGCTTAACGGCACCGCTCGCAAAGCCCGGGAGAATATTTTTCTCCCCCTCGGGGCTGATGAAAGCGCTAAAGATCAGATAATTTATATACCGACCTTCGGTAAGACCGGTACGACCAATGATTATACCACGAGTTCCTTTGCTGGTTATGTGCCCTATCCTAAGGCTTATGGTAAGCCCCTTAATGTAGAGGATAGCTACGTCATTGCCGCTTATGTGGGCTATGATAATAATCGCTCGATGACCAACGGACGCCAAAGGATCTACGGTGGACTCGGTGCCTTGCCTATGTGGATTGATCTTGCCAAAAATATTGTTAAGACCAAGGATTACAAATCGTTTCTCGATCCCTTGGACCTCAAAGTTTTGGCAAGTAAGGAGTGGCCGCTGCGCTATAATCCCGAAGTAGAAACCCAGGTGCTACCGGTTGATTTACCCAGTGGGGTTATTCTCCGTAAGCAGGAAAAAGCTGCAGAAAGCACCGTTGTAGAGCCTGGCGATGGAGGTACTGGAGAAGCCACGGGGGCACCTCCCCCAGTTGAGTCAAGCAGCTTAGCTGCACTGCTTGCGGATGATGATGATGATGATGATAAAAATACCAGCGCCAGAGCCAGTGTGATTTTGCCTGCAGCCTCATTTTTTAAGGGAGGCAGTGTTCCCCACAAGTTCCAGCTCTTTATTCCTGATAAACAGGCAAAAGAAGGCAGGGATGGCGAGTAGAGCTTAGCTCGGGCAATAATTTGATACTGACGATAACCAAGCCTCGACACAGGTAATGGTGCTGGCGTCGGTGCGAGTGCTGTCGCTACAACCATCGGTGGAATTTGACAACACTAAATTTTGCAGTTTGGCATTGAAATTGGTGACTCGATCAACGACGGTTTGGAGTGCCTTTGCCGTTGCTGGTTCGCCAACTCGGAGAAAAAAATCTTGTAAATCTTTGGCGTTTTGTTGACAAATGTTTAACAAGTCATAAAAATTGTTAGCCCGAATTAAGGGATTCGAGGCGCCACTAAAAATTGCTGCGGCTTCCTGGGGTGAAATTTTGTAATCCTTGTTACTATCTCCCAAGGCGATTACCGCTTGCAGGTTAGCGAGAGCAGCAATAATTATCTTAAAGATGACGACTTCGTTGGCTATGCCTCTCACCAGGTAGGCTCGCTCCATGACACTGCTGTTAGGGAGGCGTTGTAAATTAATTTCATAACGTGCCACACTGGCAAGACTGCGGGCCAAGCTTACCTCATCAACTTGGTCACTGGTGGTTGTGGCCTCATCTTCCAAATTTTTTATGTCTGGATTAATGTCACAAGAAGCTTGGTCTGCATCCATAAGACCTAGAGACTTTTCTGCTTTTACTAATCTAGCCATTAAGCCTATGGTATCTATGCCATTATTTGCGAGTTTGGCATCCGCGACAAAGATTAAATTATTCCGTTGTTCGGAGGTAAAGTCCTTAACTGTTTCCGTGAGATTAAGATCAAAGGAAGGATCAGAAGGTTTGGCGTTTCTCAGAAATTCCTGGCTGGTAGGGGGGAAGGTGGCAATAAGCGCCGCTTCTGCTTCCGCTGGCTGACCGTTTTGTATAGCTAAGAGAGCATTTTCAATGACTGAGGCGTTATCGCTACCTTTACCCTTAAATACATTCCCCCCTCCGCATGAAATCGATACGCACACCAAAAAAAATAGAGTTTTGCGCATAAATATCCTTACGTTATTAGTGCGGGCCAATTGCGATGATCAAGTATCGGCATTTCTTCTCCTTGGCTAGTATAACCCAAGCCCTGGTGGTTTTCATTAGCAAGCAATTATAATAGGTAGTTAGGCGCTGGCGCTTTCGCGCCAGCGCCTAACTACCTGGAATGTGGTAAGTGACAGGCAAAGGTATGGCCAGGAGTTATTGTGTCTAAGGGGGGCGGGGTTTTGCCACAGGGTTCGAAGGCATGAGGGCAGCGGCTTTGAAACAAACAAGCCTTCGGTGGGTTGAGGGAACTCGGTAAATCGCCTCGCAAAATAATGCGTTGGCGCTGACGTTCACGGCGTGGATCAGGCAAGGGAACCGCACTGAGCAGGGCCTGGGTATAGGGGTGAGCGGCAGCGGTAAAGAGCTGCTCGGTGGCAGCTTGCTCCATCACCCCGCCAAGGTACATAACTAAGATGCGGTGCGATACATGCCGGACCACGCCTATATCATGAGAGATAAAGACATAGGCTACACCGAGCTCTCGTTGTAACTCCTGAAGCAAATTAATAATCTGAGCCTGGATGGAGACATCGAGGGCTGATACGGGCTCATCGCAAATGATTAAACTTGGTTTAATGGCAATAGCACGAGCTATGGCAATACGCTGCCGCTGTCCTCCCGAAAATTCGTGAGGGTGTCGTCGCGCCATGGTGGCGGGCAGACCGACCCGATCCATCAGTTCACGAATTTTTAAGGAGAGCTCAAAGGGACTGGCGGCAAGACGGTGGGTGCGTAGAGGCTCAGCAATAATGTCGTAGATATTCATCCGCGGATTGAGTGAGGCATAGGGATCTTGGAAAATCATCTGATAGTGACGGCGCATGGCGATTTGTTCAGCCCCTGCTAAGCTCCCCAAATCTTTGTGGCGAAAAAATACTTTTCCCCCACTGGGTTTATATAAGCCCATAATGGTGCGTCCCAGGGTGGATTTACCACAGCCTGATTCGCCGACGATTCCTAGGGTTTCTCCAGCATTAAGGGTGAAGCTCACCTTGTTCACCGCTTGTATCGTCCCCCGGCTGTGGCCAAAAAAACCGGCGCGTCGGGCAGGAAAGAATTTTTGCAGATTGACGACCCGCAATAAGGGCTCCTTGGTAGTCATCGGGCTGCTCCTTCTTTGAGCTCCGTGGTTAGGTGACAGAGGTACTGGTGCTGCTGGTTTATTGCCACCCACGGCACCTCTCCCTCATAGCACATAGGCATAACCTGCGGGCAGCGTGGGGCAAAGGAACAACCCTGTCGTTGGGCGGTGGGCAGGGGCGGTGCACCAGGTATGGCGTAGAGGTGTTGATGCTGTTGGTCAACTCGTGGTAGCGCCTGCAATAAACCCTCGGTATAGGGGTGACTGGGACGATAAAAAATATCCTCCACCGTTCCCCGTTCCACCAAGCGGCCGTTATACATAACCAAAATATGATCGCTAATCCCCGCAACCACCCCGAGATCGTGGGTAACGAGAATCAACGACAAACCGTAGCGCTGTTGCAGCGAACGCAGCAGCTCAATAATCTGTGCTTGAATCGTCACATCCAGAGCGGTGGTGGGCTCATCAGCTATAATAATCTCGGCTTTAGTCAAGAGGGCCATAGCGATCATCACCCGCTGGCGCATGCCTCCCGAAAATTGATGGGGGTATTGAACAATAGCGCGACTAGCATCGGCTATGCCCACCTGTTCCAAGGCAGCAATTGCCCGACTCAGGGCATTTTTTGTGGAAACACCCTCGTGGGTGGTCAGAATCTCGGTCATTTGGGTGGAGATGCGCAGATAGGGATTGAGGGAGGTCATCGGATCTTGAAAAATCATCGCAATTTTGTTGCCACGAATTTTCCGTAATTCTCGCTTTGGTAAGCAGAGCAGATCCTGATGGTGAAAGAGGGCACGTCCGCCATGAATTTTTGCTGGTGGTTGCGGTAATAAACCAAGCAGTGCCATCATCGCTGCTGATTTTCCCGAGCCTGATTCCCCCACTACCCCGAGGCATTGGCCTGGTTCTAAGCTAAAACTTAGTCCATCAACGGCGCGAATTACACCGGCGTAGGTATGAAAAAAGACGCGGAGGTCTTCAACCTGTAGCAGTGGCATATATTTCTCCGTCTACACGAGAGCTCAGTCGAGCCCTGCTTGGGGATCCATAGCCTCACGGAGGCCATCGCCCAAAAAGTTAAGGGCGAGCAGCGCCACCATCAGCGAAAATGAAGGAAAAATAAGCATCCAGGGATAAGTTTCCATAGCTCCCACGCCATCGGCAATGAGGGTACCCCAACTAGCCATGGGCTCTTGAACACCGAGGCCAAGAAAGCTCAAGAACGCTTCTTCGAGCACCACCACGGGAATGGTGAGAGTCGAATAGACGATGACCGGACCTATAATATTAGGAATGATATGGCGCCAAATAATCCGCCAGTGGGAAACCCCGATGGTCAAAGCTGCTTCCACATACTCGCGGTTTTTAATACTCAGCACTTGTCCGCGTACAATCCGTGCCATAGTAAGCCACTGTACTGCACCTAAGGCGATGAACAGCAGATAGATATTGCGGCCAAAAATCACCATTAAAATTATGACAAAGAAGGTAAAGGGCAGGGCGTAGAGAACCTCAAGCAGGCGCATCATTACCGTATCGACGCGTCCCCCCAGATAACCAGAGATAGCCCCGTAGCTCACTCCAATCACCATGCTCACCGCGGTCGCCAAAAAGCCTACCGCCAGGGAAATGCGCGCCCCAAAGAGCAGACGTGCCAAAATATCCCGACCTAAATCATCGGTTCCGCAGAGATGTTCACCACCTGGAGGTGTAGGTCCAAGCAAGAGATCGGCATCGGCGTACGAATAGCTGCTGAGGTAGGGAGCGAGTAGCGCCAGCAGACACTGGAGCAGCAGATACAGTAAGCCAGCAACGGCCAGCTTGTTTTGAGCAAGGCGTCGCCACGAATCCTGCCATAGGCTTCTGCCCGCAGCAGCATCGGCAAATAAATCCCGTCGGGATGGCCCTCCTCCCTCATTCTCAGCAACAAAAGTAGTTTTTTGTTTAATCATAGGTCACCCGGGGATCGAGGAAGGCATAGGCGAGATCGACGAGAAGATTCATGATCACAATTAATACGGCTAAAAACAAGACGCAGCCCATTACCAGGGTGTAGTCGCGATTAAGGGCTGACTGCACGAAAAATCGTCCTAGGCCGGGAAGGTTAAAGATGGTCTCCACCACCAGTGAGCCGGTGAGCATTGCCGTTGCCGCAGGGCCCAAAAAACTCGTGGCCGGCAGCAGTCCACCTTTGAGGGTATGACGGAGCATAATCACCGTATTGCTCAGCCCCTTAGCCTTGGCGGTGCGAATAAAGTCCTGACGGATAATCTCGCTAATACCACCGCGGGTTAAGCGCGCAAAAAAAGCCGCGTACATAATCCCCATGGTTAGTCCCGGCAGCAGTAAATCCTGCAAGCGATTATAGCCCGACACGGAAAACCAGCCCAGCTTGATGGAAAAGAGCAGGATCATCAGCGGTCCCACCACAAAGGAGGGCAGAGAAATACCGAGCAGTGCCAGCAGCATGGCGCTATAGTCACGCCAGCTGTTGAGCTTGCTAGCCGCAAAAATCCCTGTGCTTAAGCCAATGCTGAGGGCAAAAAACAAGCCGATCAGGCCCACCATTGCTGAAACCGGAAAGGTCGTGGCAATAATTTCGTTTACCGAACGATCAGCGTAGCGAAATGAGGGACCGAGATCACCGCTGGCCAGCATCTGGAGATAGCGCAGATACTGTTTTCCCAGGGGTTCATCCAGGTGGTAGCGAGCATTGATATTGGCTTGGATTTCGGCAGAAATTTGCCGCTCGCTATCGAAGGGACCTCCGGGAGCGGCATGCATCAGGAAAAAGGTGGAGGTCGCGACGAGCCACAAGACAGGAATGACCTGCAGTAGACGACGAATGATGTATCCTAGCATAAAGATCGCCCTTCGCGTTTATTTTGCCAGAGCGTAGTACTTAAAAAGTAAGCGGTCGGTGAGGTTACCATGCCAGGAGCGCACGGGTTCATGGGGAATTACCAGCTTGACTTTTTCTGAGACCAGGCGTGTATTGGTGTGGATGTATACCGGCGCGATGGGGAGCTCATCCATCAAGATGGTTTCGGCTTGGCGAAACAAGTCCAAGCGAGCTTTATGCTCGCTAGTATTTGCTGCTTGTTCGATCAAGCGATCGTACTCTTTATTAGCCCACCCCGTTTGGTTATTGGCACCATTAGTGACAAACATATCGAGAAAGGTATTGGGATCAGGATAATCGCCAATCCAACCCGCACGCGAAATTTCGTATTGCATTTTGCGCTGGGTGTCGAGGTAGACCTTCCACTCCTGGTTAAACAAGCCAACTTCTACCCCGAGGCTGTCCTTCCACATTTGGCGCACTGCTAAAGCGATTTTTTTGTGATTGTCGAGGGTATTGTAAAGGATAGAAACATTGGGGAAGCCCTTGCCATGGGGATAGCCAGCTTGACTCATCAGCTCCTGGGCTTCAGCTAAGGTTTCTTTGCTGACCGTAGCTTGGAGGGTGCCGGGAAAATCATAACCATCGAGCCCTGGAGGACAGAGGGAATCGGCTGGTATTTCGTGGTGACGGGTAACCTTGTCGATGAGCAATTGCCGATTGATGCTAATGGTAAAAGCTCGACGCACGCGCTTGTCGTTAAAGGGAGGCTTGCTGGTGTTAAAGCGATAGAAGTAGGTGCCGAGGTAGGGCTCCATTTTGTATGGATGATAAGCCCTGGGGTTTTTCCTGGCCTCGTCGAGATAACTCGGTACTTTGATCAGCGGCACTTGCAGGGTCATGTGGAGCTCCCCTGCCCAAAAAGATTTTTCTTCGGTATCGACATTTTCGATGGGGTGAATATAGACCGCACTCAGCTTTACGGCTTCTTTGTCCCAGTAGTAGGGATTGGGTTCAAGTTTTATATGTTTGTTCAGTATCCATTCACTGAGCTTAAAGGGACCATTGCTAACCATATTGCCAGCCCGGGTCCACTCACCGTTGCCTGAGAATTTCTTGATCACGTGTTGCGGGGTGGGGAAGTAGGTGTGAAACGAGGTGAGATGTAAAAAATAAGGCACCGGATGATTGAGACTGACCTCGAGGGTATAGTCGTCGAGAGCTTTTACGCCGAGGGCATTGAGATCTTTAGTGGTACCGGTATTTATTTCCTTGCCGTTTTTAAGACAATAGAGTTGGTAGGCATATTCTGAGGCGGTTTCCGGAGCCACCGCTCGTTGCCATGAATAGACAAAGTCCCGTGCGGTGATGCCCGTGCCATCAGACCAGCGAGCATTTTTGCGCAAGTGAAAGGTATAGATTTTGCCGTCAGCACTGATCTGCCAGCTTTGGGCAACACCAGGAATTGCTGCCAGGGTCAGGGGATCGTGGGCAGTTAAACCTTCAAAGAGATTTTCGATCACGTGAGACTCGGGGATTCCGGTGGCCTTAGTGGGATCGGCATCTTTTATTTCGGCACCATTACCCACGTGAAGAATTTGCTCTTTTGCTTCGGCAAATTGAATGGCAGGTGCTGGGGAAATCCTCCCTGGTTGCGTTGCACCCGCAGCCCGAGCTATGGTGGATGCACTGGTGAAGACTAGGGCGTGTAGCGCCAGTAGTGCTCCGTACTTGATTATTCGTGAAGAAAAAACAAGATCCTGCATAAAAGCTCCTTCCATAAAAACTGCTGGGGCAGTTGCCTGTGGAAGTTGTACCCAATTTGCAGAGATCCATGCAAGGTGAATTAACCGAAATCTTCTGATGGGGCAAGAGAAGCGGCTGCGGTCTTCGTGCGCTCGCGTGCCAGCAAGGCTATTTTTTGTTGGGCTGCAGCATCCATAGAGTTGCTTCTGGCGCTGGTTTCAGCCTCGTGGGCAAGGGGCCCGACTCCGTCTCGTTGATTGACCCCGTAGGCTTTGAGGAGTTCTCCCTCGATTTTTTGACAGAGTTCTTTGTTCTCCATCAGCATAGCTTTTGCACCGTCTCGCCCCTGAGCTAAGCGCTCATCCCCATAGGAAAACCATGAACCTGACTTGCGCACGATTTCCTTGGTTACCGCAAGATCTAAGATGTCACCAACTCGCGAGATCCCCTCGTTAAACATGATGTCAAATTCTGCCTGCCTAAAAGGAGCAGCCATTTTGTTTTTAACGACTTTTACCCGTACTTTACTGCCTACCACCTCTTCGCCTTCTTTAATCGACGAGATGCGACGAATATCGAGGCGTACTGAAGAGTAAAACTTCAGGGCATTACCGCCGGTGGTGGTTTCGGGACTACCAAACATTACGCCGATTTTCATCCGCAGCTGGTTGATAAAGATAACCACGCATTTGGTGCGCGAGATAACTCCAGTGAGTTTACGCAGGGCTTGGGACATGAGTCTGGCCTGAAGACCGACGTGACGATCACCCATCTCTCCTTCGAGTTCAGCTTTGGGCGTCAAAGCGGCGACGGAATCGATGACGATGACATCGACGGCGCCACTGCGTACCAGCATCTCGACGATCTCGAGCGCCTGCTCACCGGTATCGGGTTGGGAGACTAAGAGATTGTCCACATCTACACCGATTTTTCGTGCGTAAGCGGTATCGAGGGCATGTTCAGCATCGATAAAGGCGCAAATACCGCCTTTTTTCTGGGCATTGGCGATGGTGTGAAGGGTCAGGGTGGTTTTGCCGCTGGATTCTGGCCCATAGACTTCTACAATCCGGCCCTTAGGTAAGCCGCCAATACCGAGAGCGATATCGAGGGAGAGGGCTCCGGTGGTCAGGGTTTCCACATCAGCTCTGCTCGCATCGGAGCCGAGGAGCATAATCGAGCCCTTGCCGAATTGTTTCTCGATGGCGCCTACGGCCCAGTCGATCATTTTTGCTTTTTCTGCAGAAATCATGGAGACTTTATCGGAGGTTTTTTCCTTGTCTTCGGGACTTTTTTTCTCTTTTGCCATTGCTTGCCTTCCTTGCTCGTATCGCGCTTAGCTTGTCTTCGCTTTGTGTCTTATAATGGAGCCACCATACTCTGGACGGGGAAGGAGGAGCAAGTTGATTCGTTTTCGTTGACTGGCGAGGTGGCGGGTGAATCACTGCCGAGCTGGCAAAGGATTGAGCTCCAAAGGAGGCAACCCATTGAGGGGATCGCTGAGTAGCGGCCCGGGAGTTAGATATTCCCCTAAGTAGTCGAGAATTTGTTCGCGCAGCAGCGGGCTATAAAACCTAAGCTTGTGTTTGGTTTCCATCCATTGCAGGGTGCGATCCCAAGCGCTGCGAGTCATGCGGTTTTGACCGACCAATTGCAGGGAATGACAGCTGCTACAAAGGGCGAGCACCAGTTCGCGGTTTTTGCCGGGAGGAATTTCGCTCCCAAACGAATTTTCGGCGAAGAGTCGTGCCCCGGGATGAGGGAAGCAGAGCAGCGTCGTGCCAATGATGAAAGCAGAGCGGCTAAGCATGGAGATCTCCTCCCTTAGGCGGTGAGAGAAAGCGCAATACGGGGCATGGCATTATTTAAATAGCCTTTTTGATTCCAGCCTGCTGCTACCATGGGCTGCATAATACCGTCGAGATCGCTGGCGCGAGAGAAAATTTCGTAGTAACCGGGCCGAGGTACTTTGAGTTTGAGCTCCCAGCGTTGCCAAGCAAAAGGGTTGGCGGGGGGATGGAGGGTGGCTTGTTGCCAGCTTTGTCCGTAGTCGTAGGTAACATCGACCTGGCGAACCGCCCCCTTACCACACCAGGCGAAGCCGCGCAGGTTTAGGATCTTGCTGCGCAGTGAAGCGCTGCTGCCGCTGAGAGGAGCGGTGATCAGGGATTTTATCGGCATCTCTTCGATAATGGCGAGTTCGCTTTCACCAAGGATGGTTCCTGGAGCTACGGGATTTCGTGGTACACGATAGTCGCTACCGAGCATTTTTTCACCATCGTGGACCACGTCACGGATCCAGAGGCGCTTGAGCCATTTGCCACTTGCTGACCCGGGAAAACCGGGACAGATCAAGCGCAGGGGATAGCCATGTTCGGGAGGCAGCGGTTTGCCGTTCAAGGCAAAGGCCAGGAGGGTGGTATCCTCCCAGGCCTTACGCAGGGGAAAGCCTCGAGAGATCACTACTTTTGTTGCATCGCGGCTCGGGTGAATATCGTGCCCATAGTAGGCAAGATAGATGGCCTTGTCTTTGACCCCAGCAGCGGTAAGCACATCTTTGAGTCGTACCCCTGTCCACTGGGGACAGCCCACCGCACCGTAGGTAAACTGCAGACCAGAAATTTGCGGCAGAAATCCTGCCCGTCCGTTGCCTCCGCATTCAAGGACCAGCTGATAGGTATAGTGCTTAAATTTGCTTTTGAGATCTTGCAGACTGAGGCTCAGAGGGCGCTCGACCAGACCATCGATAGCCAGGGACCAGGCGGAACCAGCGCTGCTTCGTGCCAGTTCCGGTAGTAAACCGTTATTGCGCACAAACAGATGCTTGGTCGGGGTGATGTCGTGGTCGAGTTGATGGACCAGGGCTTCGCCATTGAGGGGATAAGCGCTGAGCAGGCGCAGCTCCTTGGCCATGCTTGTTAGAGGGTTTGCAGGAAGATCGCTGGCCTTCGCTGCAGAAACGGGATTTTTTGCGGCGAGAGCGCTGCCCGCAAGCCCCAGGAGGGCAAAACGAGAAGCAGCAAAGAGATCACGACGGGAGAGTTGCTGACTCATAGCTTATAAAACTCCTCGCTCTTCTTGATCACGTTCTATAGCACGGAATAGAGCCCCAAAATTCCCTTCACCGAAGGAATTATGGTTTTTTCGTTGGATGATTTCGATAAAGATGGGGCCAATCAGATTCTTCGTGAAAATTTGCAGAATATAACCCTGCTCATCGCCATCCACGAGAATTTGCAGTTCTTCTAAGCGCTGATGAGATTCGCTGACTTTAGGAACCCGCTTAAAAACCTCAGCGTAATAGTCATGATCGATCTGGAGCGTGTGAATACCCCGTTGGTGCAGTGCGGAAACCGTCGCAACAATGTCGGTGGTCGTAAAGGCTAAATGCTGAATACCCGGTCCCTGATAGTCGCGCAGAAATTCGTTGATTTGGGATTTTTCCTCGCTGCCCTCATTGATGGGAATGCAAAATTTGCCACAGGGTGAACGCAGCGCGTAAGAAAGTAGACCGGTTTGCACGCCGCGAATATCAAAATAGCGTACCTCGGTAAACTCAAAGACGTCCTGATAAAAACGCGACCATTGCATCAGCTCACCTTGACAGACGTTGTTGGTGAGATGATCGATGCCTATAAAGCCAAGGGGATTTATGGCTTGCTGAGGTGGGGGAGCAGGTACAAAGCCGAATTGTTCGTACAAATCACCTCGGCTGTAGTCATCGATAAAATAAATCAGGCTGCCACCGATGCCCTCGATCCCATAGAGCGGGCGCTGGGGATCAGCATAGCGGTAGTCATGGCGTTCACCGTTCTTCGCACCACGCTTACAGGCTAATTCCCAGGCGTGACGGGCATTCTTTACCCGCCAGCCCATGGAAGAGAGGGAGGGGCCATGACTGCGGGAAAAACCCTCAGCGAAGGAACCTGCTTGCTGGTTAATCAGCAGGTTTATTTCCCCCTGCTGGTAGAGGGAAACCGCCTGTTTTGCATGCTGCTTGGTCTGAGTAAAACCAAACTGGGAAAAAAGTGTATGAAGGTTTTTAGCTTGGGGGGAGGTGAATTCTACAAACTCGATACCATCTAAGCCTATTTCGTTTTTATTCATCGCGTGACTCCTCGACAATTATCACCAAGAACATAGCATGCTCAAGGATACTTGCCTAGGTCGCGCACTTCTAACGCCTGGCGTGCTCGTTCAGGACAATGGCAACGGCAGCAGTTAGTTTCTTAGCCATGGGAAGATGTAGGAATTCGTTGGGTCCATGGGCGTTACTCTTTGGCCCCAAGACGCCCGTAATTAAAAACTGCGCCTGGGGAAATTTACGCCCGAGCATGGCCATAAAGGGGATACTGGCACCCTCACCCATATAGGCAGCTTTTTTGCCAAAGGCAGCGAGAGAAGCAGTATCGTTAGCAGCACGAAGCCAGGGCGCTAAAGCCGGAGCTTGCCAACCGCTACCGTATTCAAAATTTTCGACGCTTACTTTTACGCCAAACGGAGGATTCTCCAGCAGGGCATTACGAAAGCCCTGCATGGCTTTCTCCCCATCGCAGTTCGGGGGAATGCGCACCGATAGTTTTAAACTCACTTCAGGCAGGGTTACATTGCCGGCATCGCGTAGGGGAGGAATACCGTCGATACCGGTGACCGTAAGCATCGGCTTCCAACCTTGATTGATCAACAGTTGGCGACGATCGCTATTCACCGGCTGTACCCCAGGGAGCAGGGGAAATTCCTCGACAAAATGGTCGTGGAGCACCGCTGCGGCTTCGTCGATTTGTCCAAGCACGGCGGGAGGAATGGTGGTTTGACAGGCCGCCACGGTAACCTCTCCCGATTGGCGATCGCTGACCCTATCAAGGATTTCACTCAGGACCGAAAACCAACTGGGGATTACCCCGCTGCCGCGTCCTGAATGGATGCCTTCTTTTTGGATCTTAACGTGTAAATCACCCGACATCACCCCCCGTAAGGAAGTGGTGCTCCACAGGGTATCGTAGGTGCCGCAGCCCGAATCAAGGCAGACGACCAGCTGGGGATTGCCCAGCTGATCAGCCAAAAGATCTAAATACGCAGGCAGATCGTGGCTACCGCTTTCTTCCGAGGCTTCGATAAGCACCACACAGCGAGCATGGGCAAGACCGTGCTTTTGCAAATTTGCAATGGCGGTGACCGCTGCAAAAACCGCATAGCCATCGTCGGCACCACCGCGTCCGTAAAGCTTGTGGTCCTGCACCAGCGGTTTCCACGGACCTTTATCGGCATCCCAGCCACGCATTTCCGGCTGCTTGTCGATATGTCCATAGAGCAACACGGTCTCGGCTGTATTGCCGGGAATATCCAGGAGCAGCAGGGGGGTTCTTCCCGGCAGGCGGTGCACAGTTAGCTGCATATCCTTGACGGCTTGCCGCTTACACCAGGCGGCGATTTGTGCCATGGCCTGGCCCATATACCCATTTTGTTCCCAGTTAGCATCATAGTGGGGAGACTTATTGGGGATTTTGATATAGGCAGTGAGTTCTTCGAGAATTTCTCCGTCCCAGGGGGCAGCGCAGTCGCTAATAAGGCGTTGATAGTCTTGTTTCATAAAAAAAGTCCTTAAGGGGAGCGGCGCCTGAGGGCATGGAGAAGCTTGCGAGACTTAGGCGTCCACTGATCGCGTACATCCTCCTCCTTGGTATCCAAAAACTTAAGAGCAAGCAAGTCATATCCATACAATTCCCCTCGAGGGCTGGGGGGATTTTTCCACGCGCGGGCAAGCTTTTCCCAGGTGGCTTCTTTCAAGGAAAGTTTGAAAAGCGTATGGTGCTCGCCGTTTTTAAGTTCGATATTACGAAAATAAAGGCTTGCTGATTTGGCTTCTTCCACGGCTTCTTTTAAGGTCTGGGAGTAATCCTCCTCACCTAATTCACGGAGTAGCGCTGCAAAGGGGTGTTCACCAGGATCGTTGCGCCCCCCGGGGAATTCCCAGAGGGAGTCCTTGTCCTCACCGCGTCGCCCGGGTGTACGTTTGACGTCTATCAGGTAGAAGTATTCATCGGGGGGGCGCTTGAGTTCGAAGATAATTTTGCTGGAAGCGGGCTTCCAGCGTTTGATCTCGGCTTCGCGTTCGTTCCCGTAGAGGACCCAGCCCGTGGTCAGGCCGAGTTTTTCTCGCAGAGGATTCATCAGTGCTTCTCCCCGCTCGTCTCCCAGGGGGGAAACAGCTTCGCTCATGAGTTTCGATTTCGGGGCTTTATTGGGGGGAACGGAGGCGGGACGAAACACCGCCAAGGCCCCCGCAGCAAGGAGGCAACTCACAGCCAAAAAACCCGCTGAAATAAGGCGATAATTAGCTTTCATTATACGCTCCCGCCATAATAAGTCGAAGAAAAAAGTGCACGGGTATCATAATGAAAGACGGGTAAGAAAAGATAGAGTGAAATTACCTTGCCCTGCTCTTAATTGGCTCTCCCAAAAAACATAGGTCAGCGGCTGAATTGCACGAGTTCTTGCTCTCGCCATTTCTCAAGACTCCCCGCTCTTCCACGGTAAGCCGAACTCCAATGCCCCCTTTAAGTGATTATGAGCCTGGCAGTACACTTGTAAGTTAGCGCTCTCGTGGGAACCAGCAGGTTCGAGTTCAATAGCGGGGGTTCCCACATCCGCTTCGATTTTGTATCGCTGCTTAGTGCTGCAATGCTTTTGAATTATGAGACAAC
>JAHFAI010000125.1 GCA_023250635.1 Deltaproteobacteria bacterium
TTTCTTCGAGCAACTGGATCAGCACTGGATTGGAGAAAATTCCTGCTAAAAAAAATCGATGCTTCCCGTCAAGGCCCGCTAGCAAAAGCAGCTTAGAAAAACTCGGCACTCTCCAGTAATTTAGCCTAGACTATAATAAACCATACTTTATATTAGTCACGACTAAAGTAAAGTATATCATGCTTGGTTCTCTGGCATGCAAGGACCTCCCCTAGGGATTTTAGCATATTTCAGCTTTCAAGGATGAGGCTAAAACCATACAAATTACTACGAAAAATCCCTATTGACGTTCATTTTTATATTGGACACTATTTTCTTATTAAAACGTAGCCCTATAAGGTTTTTTATATGGATATTTTGCCACGCCTGCGTCAGCTTTTCTTAATCTCAGCGTTGCTAAGTTCAGGCGCAGCTTTTGCCTTGATAGTTCCACCCTTATCCGAGGTAGAAACCCTCAACCAGCAGAATGATTTTGCTGGCGCCCTCGATGACATGCTCAATGGAATTCACGATAATGGCTGGCCGCGTCGCCCACGACGGAGCTTGGTTATCAGCCGCATTTATCGACACACATCGACTTTTAGCGTTGGACTCAAAGCTTCCGCCCTAGGGATAGGATTCACCCTCTCGCGTGAGGCGCTCTTTGCTTTAAATTGGAAAAGTCATCTGCTGATAATTCGTCATTCGCCCCAGGCAGAATATTTACTGGCACAGCAAAACGACGGTCTTATTCAATTAGCCGAGCATGAAAAAAGCCCCCTTTTTGCCGAATGCACCTACAGCGCTTCCGCCAGCGGTAGTATTGAACTGGTCGGCAACGTCAGCCTCTTCGGGGTCTCGTGCAAAAACAAAGAAGAGCTTGAACAGCAGCTTAGGGTAGAGCAGGGGAGCAAGTTTTTTCGGATAAAAAATGGTGATTCCATTCCGTACCTTCAAGAACTTTGCTTTAAGCATTTCAAAGATTTTGTCGAAGTAAAAGTCACCGAAGACCTTAAAAATATTATTGTCAGCAATATTTTTCTGCTTGGCGAAGGGGTAAATACCAATCAACAAAAAGCCATTCGCAAAGCTTTATATGGCTATCCCGAGAAAACTTTTTTGATTAACAAACGAACGATTGAAGTATTTCCTGCTTCTACCTATAAAGATTCCAAAGGGCGCTTCAATGTTCGCGGTTCTCTGCTCGACAAGAAAATTTGGGGGCTTAATACGACGATAGTATATCAGCTGGTCTACCAGAACGGTCACTTGGATCGAGCTCATTATCATGCCTATACTGCTTTTGGTGAGTCGAGCAGCAACACTATCGTCGATGCCTTGAAGGAGTTTGTTGAAGCGCTTGGCAGTGAAGCCCTCTTACACGGCGGCGCTGCCTAAATCACGGCGGCGCTGCCTAAATCACCCAGCTCCTGCGTCAGCTTCGTCGCTGCGCGTGCTCACGGCCAGACGGCCGCTCCGCTGCTCGCTCCTCGCTTCCTTGTATCTGGGTAATTTATTCAGCGCCGCCTGCTTGTCGGGGAGCTTGTTGGGGAGCTTGTTGGGGAGCTTGTTGGGGAACTTTTGGGGAGCTGTTTGCATCGCTGCTCACAAGTTGCTACCTTGGGAAAGGTAACTTTTAGGAGGAACTTATGTCTGGAGGAAAAAACAACCGAATTGGCGGGACGCTTACCCAACGCATTGTTATGGGCTTACTCCTCGGCATCGTCGTCGGTGTAGCCATAAATTATAGCGGACAAAGCGAATACATCGCCTATGTGGAACCCTTCAGCTCTTTATTTGTCCGCCTGATCAAAATGATTATTGCTCCCCTCGTTTTTTGTAGTTTGGTGGCGGGGATAGCCACGGCTGGGCATGTTAAAACCGTCGGTCGTATGGGCGCGCGGACCATCCTCTACTTTGAAGTAGTCACCGCTGCCGCTTTATTTATCGGTCTTTTAGCAGTGAATCTGGTGCGTCCCGGTGATGGAGTGGTCTTGCCAAGCTCCGTACCTGCGGGCATAGAAGGAACAGTAACCCAGAGCTGGCAGCAGATTTTGCTTCACCTGGTCCCCACCTCGATTGTCAAAGCCATGGCCGATGGTGATGTGCTCCAAATTGTGATTTTTAGCGCTCTGTTTGGCATTGCCGTGGGCATGATGGGCGAACGTGGTCGTCCCATTGCAGACCTCTGCGAGCGGGTTGCTGAAGCAACTTTTAAACTCTGTGGCATGGTGATGGAGTACGCGCCTATCGGGGTAGCAGCAGCCATAGCCTGCGCAGTGGCCCGGGGGGGACTTGAGATTCTTCTTACACTATGTGCCCTAGTAGGGACCCTGTATGGATCGCTGCTGGTGTTTGTGCTACTGGTGTTAGTGCCCATCGCCCTCTGGGCTCGCATTCCCCTGCGAAGGTTTTTTGCGGCGGTCAAAGAACCCTTGATTATCGCCTTTTCAACCACCTCGAGCGAAGCAGCCCTCCCCAAAGCCATGGAGAACCTCACCGCCTTTGGCGTACCTCGGCGAATCGTCTCTTTTGTCCTGCCCCTGGGATATAGCTTTAATCTCGATGGCAGCACCTTATATCTATCCCTTGCTGCGGTGTTTGTAGCCCAGGTGGCCCATATAGAGCTCAGCATTTCTCAGCAGTTGATGCTGGTGGGAACCCTGATGATTACCAGCAAAGGGGTTGCCGCAGTCCCCCGGGCAAGCTTTGTTATCCTTGCTGCTACCCTGGCTGACTACAAACTGCCCCTTGAGGGACTGACTCTGATTCTGGGGGTGGATGTGCTTATGGATATGGCACGGACCACGGTCAACGTATTGGGTAACTGTCTCGCCGCTGTTCTCGTGGCTCGTTGGGAAGGAGAGCTGGCCATTCCCGGAGAGGCTGAATTACTCAACCGGGAATTAGCCCGCAGTCAGGGTGAAGAAGCGAGGAGCGGGAAACAGGAAGAAAAATCGGCGGGGATCTAAGGTCTAGCGTCTTGGAATAAAAAAGCTTATATACCCATGGTATTTTGGTCTGCAAATTACTACTCGGATAAGAAATCCTATGGCTGCTCGACAAAGCATCGTTAGTTTTTATAAGTTTATTCCCCTTGACGATCTCCCCCTCCTCAAAAAATCCCTACAATCACTCTGCCTTAGCGAGCATCTACAGGGTACCATTGTTATAGCCGGTGAGGGAATTAACGGTATGCTTGCCGGTTGTGAGGCAGGGATTGGCGCCTTGAGCTCCTTTCTTAAGTCCGACCCGCGCTTTGCTGATATGCCGATTAAAACGAGCTACCATCAGGGCACGATTTTTCGGCGTATGCTGGTTAAAATCAAGAAGCAGTGTTTGACCTTGCGAACTCCGGCCGATCCCGCCAGCAAAACGGGCAAGCGCCTTGCTCCTCTCGAGCTTAAGCGCTGGCTCGATGAAGGCCGAGATATCCTCCTGCTTGATACCCGTAATGACTACGAATATGCTGCTGGTTCCTTCCGCGGGGCCTTGGACCCCCAAACCAAAAGCTTTGACGAGTTCCCTGCGTGGACGGCAGAACACTTGGCTACCGCTAAGCAGCGGACCATCGTAACCTTTTGCACGGGTGGTATCCGCTGCGAAAAAGCCACGGCAGTAATGCTCGAGCAAGGTTTTAGCGATGTGTATCAATTGGACGGAGGAATTATCTCCTATCTCGAACAAACCCTGGCGAGCGAGGACAACCATTGGGATGGTGAATGCATTGTTTTTGATAAACGTCATGCGGTGGACAAACACTTGCAAACGAGCACTAAGGAGCATTGTTTTGTCTGTCTAGCCGAGTTAACTGCTGCTAGCTCAGCAAGGGTGGTTTTTCCCGCCGGCAAAGCCTGCAGCCCCTGTGCGACGAAGATGCAGGAACATCAGCAAGCGCGGCAGGCCAGTGGCAGTGCCCGTCATCAGCAAAACCTCCTTCGCCGTCATGAGTTCATCCTCAAGCAGCAGCGGAAACATCCTTAAAGTTTTTCTCTTTTTGGTCGATTAAATTTAAGATAAAGATTTTATTGTTAAAAAACGGGAGACTCCATGCCCAAGCTGGAGACATTGCTGTTATTAAGCGGGGTTTTTGTCATCTCACTCCATTGTATCGCTCCCCCACAGCGGCGTGTTCTAAGTCGGGGGAAAAAAGCATCCTCCTCAACTGCAGCTACTGCATCCGGTGCTTTCGCTCAGTGCAGTGCTTAGAGTCGTTTCCATAATAACCTTAGCCGCTTTGGCGGCATCCTTGCTCCTGCTGCTTTTTATTTGCCTTTAGTTTACGCCCAATGTACAGTCCTCATATTTTGGTCTACCCGTGCTCTAGGTTTTCTCCCTAGAGCTTGGTTGCAAGCCAAATCGCGACCTGTAACTATCAGGCATTTACGCAACAAAGCTGCACCTTATTGCAAAGCAAAAACCCCTGGGTATAAATCCATCTATCTCAGTAAGAGAATTTGTATGTCGGTTCTATTTTCAATTGTTGTCCCTACCTACAATAGGGCTTACCTATTACGAGAGACCTTACTGGAGAGTGCCGAGTTTTTCTAAGCTGCTTTTGCTAGCGGGCCTTGACGGGAAGCATCGATTTTTTTTAGCAGGAATTTTCTCCAATCCAGTGCTGATCCAGTTGCTCGAAGAAAAC